>CAMLLT010000007.1 GCA_946480935.1 uncultured Bartonella sp.
CAGCCAAGGTCGTGCGAAACAAGCTTAGGAGTTCAATAAAACCAGTTTTATTTGACCGAGCTTTTAAAAATCAGAAGTCGATAGCCCTTCCCTTTATTTCCCAGTCGCCATAGCGTGAAGGATCATTTCCGCCACGACCGCCGATTTCCTTGGGCGCGTTGGTTTTCTTGGCTTTTTTACGCCGTTCCTCGGCTTCTTTCAGTGCTCTTTGTGCTGCAGGGGGAAGTTCTTTTTTTTCGGGATTTTTATTTTCTATATTTTGTTCTTGTTGTTTGTCAGTCATTTTTCATAGGTCTTCCATTGAAGAAAACGGAAATATTCACCATCATATAAGGACAAATATGCGTTATATCGGAGTTGTTGACAATGAATTTTATGCGTACCGCCATGCTTCTTGCTTTCATGACGGCACTACTAATGGGCGTCGGCTACCTGATTGGCGGCAGTAATGGCGCAATGATCGCATTTCTCATTTCAGCCGGAATGAATCTGTTTTCCTATTGGAATTCGGATAAAATGGTTTTGAGTATGTATGGCGCGCATCAGGTCGATGAGCGGAGCGCCCCCCAATATTACCGGATTGTGAGCGACCTTGCCAAAAAAGCCGGTCTTCCTCAACCGAAAGTCTTTGTGATTGATAACGCGCAACCCAATGCTTTTGCAACCGGACGCAATCCCGAACATGCCTCTGTTGCTGCCACAACCGGCCTGTTGAATGCGCTTAGTCCGGAAGAACTGGCCGGTGTTATGGCGCACGAGCTGTCACATGTGCAAAATCATGATACGCTGACAATGACAATAACCGCATCTATCGCCGGTGCCATTTCAATGCTTGGCAATTTCGCGCTGTTTTTCGGCAGCAGTAACCGCGATTCCAATGGTAATTCCAATTCATCCGGTATTATCGGTACAATTATTGCGATGTTCGTGGCACCTTTTGCCGCCATGCTTGTGCAAATGGCGATCAGCAGAACACGCGAATATGCGGCCGATAAACGCGGCGGCCAAATATGTGGAAATCCGCTATGGCTTGCCTCGGCTTTGAACAAAATTGCCCGTGGTGTTGAAAATGTTTCCAATGAGGAAGCAGAACATAATCCGGCAACGGCACATCTGTTTATCATCAATCCTTTGAATGGCAGCGGGGCGGATAGTCTTTTTTCGACCCATCCTTCAACGGAAAACCGCATAAAGGCGTTGCGTAAACAGGCCGAGGAAATGAATATTACGACAACAAGCGGTTCGCCATGGGAAAATATGCGCCGCACTGTTGAACGTCCGTCATGGATGCGCAATAACACGCCGAAAGGTCCATGGTCATAACGAGTCGATATTGGCAAATAAACATAAAATAGATCAATCCGGTTTGTCCGAAAAAAAAGCTGCTGCGCCTGTTCCGGGCCTTCCGGCAAGGCTGGCAGCCGCCCGTCTTCTTTCGGCAGTGATCGACAAAAAGACATCGCTTGATGGCCTCACTGATAATGAGCACGGGCATCCCCAATATTTGGCACTTGAAATGCGTGATCGTATGCTGGTGCGCGCCATTTTGGGGGCAGCACTTCGCCATCGTGCCGATATTGAAAGAATTCTTGAACGTTATCTCGATCGGCCTTTGCCGCAAAATGCCCTGTCGTTAAAACATCTTCTCCATGTGGCGGCAGCGCAAGTGCTCTATCTTGATGTTCCCGACCATGCGGCCATTGATCTTGCCGTTACTGCTGCCAAAAGCGACCCGCGCAATCAACGTTTTTCAGGCCTTGTGAACGCAATTTTGCGAAAACTTGCCCGCAATGCCGATAAGGAACGGACGCAAAGTTCGGCAACGGAAAATATTCCGGCATGGTTTTCCGAAATGCTTATTGAAAACTACGGTCGTGAAAAGGCAGCAAAAATTATAGCTGCACAGGCAATTGAACCACCAATCGATATTACCGTGAAAAGCAATCCTGAGATGTGGGCTGAAAAACTCGGTGGTCATGTTCTCTTCAATGGCACAGTCCGGCTTGAACATGTCGAAGGGGCAGTAAGCGATCTTGAAGGTTATCCGCAAGGGGAATGGTGGGTGCAAGATGTGGCCGCCTCGCTTCCCGCCCGCTTGCTCGGCAATATTAAAGATAAAGCTGTAGCAGATTTATGTGCAGCACCGGGCGGAAAAACGGCAGAGCTTGCCGTTCAGGGTGCCCATGTAACGGCAATCGATCTTTCGGCAAACCGCCTGAAGCGTTTACAACATAATATGGAACGGCTCGATTTGAAGGTTGCAACATGGGCGGGCAACCTTAAAGATTTCAAACCTGAAGAACTTTTTGATGCTGTTTTGCTTGATGCGCCCTGTTCGTCGACCGGAACAATCAGAAGACACCCTGATATTTTATGGACAAAAGATATTAGTGACGTTGAAAAACTTGCAAAATTACAGCTTGAACTTCTTGTCGCTTCCATTTCGCTTGTCAAAATTGGCGGCTTGATTGTCTTTGCAAATTGTTCGATTGCAAGACAGGAAGGTGAAGAACTTGTTGATGAAGTTCTTTCAAGCCGCAATGACATCAAGCTCGTGCCAATACGTGATGAAGAAGTGGGGGGAAGAAAAGAGCTTTTGTCAAACGGTGTTTTGCGCACCACTCCCGCCGATCTAGAAGGACAAACACCTTCATTATCGGGTATGGACGGCTTTTTTGCAGCGAGATTCAAACGTATTGCTTAAGCTTTTGGTAACTCGCTATTATTTTCAATTTCTCCGGTTTATTCTGACAAAAGAGAAATGGGGCAAAGAAACCTTCAGTTTTTTTGAATGTTTGTTTTGTGAATGTTAATTAGCTGATGGGCAAAATCCGAAATTTTTTAACGCCTATATTTCAAGGCTGAACGCTTGAAAACGGGTAGAGCATTTATGCTATTTTTCTAAAAATAGATGATAATAATTTCATTTGATTGCGATGTTCTATTGCGAGTTTTTTACCAAAATTAACCAATCATTCACCTTAATCAAAGAAAATACACTCAAGTTTGTTTTCTTGGAGTTCCGATCGTGTCCACTACAGTTGATCAGCAATATAAAACATCGCCGGCGCTTTATGCTGCGATGCGTGTGTTGCGGCGCCTGTGTGTGGGGCCGTTGTTCCGCTGGCGTTTTTCCGGCTTTCGTCCGCAGCGCATTCTGGCCGAACCTGTCGATCTCCATTTGGCCGATCCTGAAATGGCGCATGAATTCTATCATGGCCGGTTTGCACTTGCCGGACGGATTGTCCAAACAGGGTCAATCTCGCCTTTTGTGATCGAACCGCCGACACCGGCTTGGGAAGCGGCACTTAACGATTTTAGTTGGCTCCGGCATCTTGATGCGGCACGCACCCCACTTGCCAATGCCCATGCCCGTTCTTTGCTCAATGACTGGATTGAACAATCAGGAAAACATGTCAAAGGGCCTGCTTGGTATCCCGACGTTGCAGCACGCAGGCTGATTTCCTGGCTTTGTCATGCACGAATGTTGCTTGATGGAGCAAACGAAAATTTCGAACGTCGCTTCATGCGTGAATTGGGTTTTCATGCACGGTTTCTAAGAACGGCTATCCGCAATATGGACGAGGATGAAAACCGTCTTCAGGCGGCAACGGCGTTATGCTTTGCGTCCATTTGTTTGCCGGTTTCTCCTTCGATGAAGAAGGCAGCACAGGCACAGCTTACCCGCTCTTTGACCCGACAAATATTGCCGGATGGCGGGCATATTTCGCGCAATCCCGCAACATTGCTTTCGCTTTTGACCGATCTTATCGCACTGCGTCACCTTTATGCCCATAGCAAAGAGACCGCACCCAGAATATTGGTTGATTCGGTTGAACGCATGTTACCGGCTTTGCGGTTTTTTGTTCATCAGGATCAGACGCTTGCCCATTTTAATGGCGTCGGGCCGGTTTTGCCGGAACGGCTGGCAGTTGTTTTGAAACTTGACGAGACAGCCGGTATGCCATTTTCACATGCTCCCTATTCCGGCTATCAGAGACTTTATGCCAATAACACAACCATCATTGCCGATACCGGAACCATACCGCCGCGTCAGGTTTCCTATCAGGCGGCCGCAGGGTGTCTTTCATTCGAAATGTCATCGGGTGCTGACCGGTTTATTATCAATGCAGGAATCGACCCTTATGGACCGGCAGATTATGCTTTGATGGCGCGGGCAACCGCAGCCCATTCGACTGCAACATTGAATGATACCTCTTCCGGTAAATTCTATAAGCGGAAAGGCAATGACCGCGCAGCCCTCATAAGCGGCCCGACAATTGTCAATATAAAGCGGGTTGAAGAACCGGACCGTATCGGTTTTGTCGCAAGTCATAACGGCTATGTCGGATCGTTCAATATGATTCACGAACGTGGATTGCTGCTTACATCCAATGGCAATATTATCGACGGCTACGACTCCTTTTTTGCGCCTGCTGGCAAATCCATCAAGAGTGATGGTCGTGACAATGTAGCGGTGCGGTTCCATCTTCATCCGCATGTCGAGGTGAGCCATGATGGTAACAGCTTGCGTCTGGAAGTTTTGAAGGGAGACGCATGGAATTTCATTTCTCCCGATGCCGATATCCAGCTTGAAGATTCAATCGATTTTGCAGATGTGAATGGCCCTAAAAGGACACGGCAGATTGTCTTGAATTTTCGGCCCGTTCTCACCGAAAAAATCCGTTGGCGTTTTACGCGTATTACCGGAGCAAGCTAAGTAATTAACCTAAAAATGAAGGTATTTTGAAAAGAGCTTATCTAAAAGTTTCAAGTCAAAACCGTTCACTTTTCTATTCACAGAGTGTTTTTTCCAACTTCCTGTGCTATGGCAGTTAAGGTTATTTCTTCTGCGTAATTATCAGGAACAATACTATGACTGTGACATCGAAACACATTCCCGCGCCCGATTTGCTTCGGGTGCGTCGGGCTCTTATTTCCGTATCGGATAAAACCGGCCTTATCGACTTTGCAACGCGCCTTCATGAATATGGTGTCGAGCTTATTTCGACAGGCGGTACTGCAAAGGCTCTGGCTGAAGCCGGTTTGCCTGTCAAAGATGTCTCCGAAGTTACCGGTTTTCCGGAAATCATGGATGGTCGGGTCAAAACTCTGCATCCGGCAATTCATGGAGGCATACTTGCAATCCGTGATGATCCCGAACATCAGGCCGCAATGAAAAAACACGGAATTGTCGGCATTGATCTTGTTGCTGTCAATCTTTATCCGTTCGAGGAAACAAGACTTTCCGGTGCCGATAATGAAACCATTGTCGAAAATATCGACATTGGCGGCCCGGCAATGATTCGTGCGGCGGCAAAAAACCATGCCTATGTTACAGTTGTGACAGATTCGGATGACTATAATCTGGTATTGGCTGAACTTGATAAAAATGAAGGCAGTCTGAAGCTTTCTTTCCGTCGTATGTTGGCTGCACGTGCTTTTGCCCGTACAGCTTCATATGATGCAGCAATATCGAACTGGTTTGCCGAAACACTTGAAATTGATACGCCGAAATGGCGTGCAATTGGCGGCGAACTTGAAACGATTATGCGCTATGGCGAAAATCCGCATCAAAAAGCCGGCTTTTATCTGACCGGTGAAAAGCGTTTCGGTGTATCAACCGCACAGGTTTTACAGGGAAAACAGCTTTCCTATAATAATATCAATGATACGGACGCAGCCTTTGAAACCGTTGCCGAATTCGATCCGGAAAAGACTGCGGCGGTTGCCATTATCAAACATGCAAATCCTTGCGGGGTTGCCAAAGGCAAAACGTTGAAAGAAGCCTATCTCAAGGCTTTGGCTTGCGATTCTGTTTCGGCTTTCGGTGGAATTATCGCGCTGAACCGTCCGCTTGACGAAGATTGCGCTACCGAAATTACCAAAATTTTTACCGAAGTTATTATCGCACCGGACGCTACAGAAACGGCTCGCGAAATCATTGCCAAGAAGAAAAATCTGCGTCTTCTGATTACCGGTGGTCTGCCTGACCCGCGCGCTCCGGGTTTGACAATGAGAACTGTATCGGGCGGCATGTTGGTTCAAACGCGTGATAATGGTGTGATTGACGATCTCGATTTGAAAGTGGTTACAAAACGCCAACCGACCGAAGCGGAAATGCGTGATCTGAAATTTGCATTCCAGGTTGCTAAACACGTGAAATCGAATGCTATTGTCTATGTGAAGGATAATGCAACAGTCGGCATCGGTGCCGGTCAGATGAGCCGTGTGGATTCAGCCCGTATTGCAGCTCATAAAGCGCTGGATGCAGCTAAAATTGCCGGTATTAGAGAGCCTTTGACCAAAGGTTCGGTTGTCGCATCCGACGCTTTCTTCCCGTTTGCCGATGGATTATTGTCAGCGGTGGAAGCGGGCGCGACAGCGGTCATTCAGCCTGGAGGTTCTATCCGCGATGACGAGGTGATTGCAGCAGCCGACGAAAACAATATCGCAATGGTCTTTACCGGCATGCGGCATTTCCGTCACTGAATAAGTGGTAAAAAAGTAGACGTGCAATTTTAATCAAAAGCTGCCGGATCAGTTCCGGCAGCTTTTTTTAATGCTACTACAATTTTCGATACTTTCCGGAAGTGATCAGAAACCACTTTGCCAAGCTTCAAAACGGAAGCATCGAAGAAGAATAGCGATTGTTTCAGCGAAAATATTTTTAAACCGGCTAAGCGTTGTTTCGTTAGATTTACCGGAGATTTATACGAAACTGTCCACTTTTCTCAAACGGCATTATGTCTATGACGCGTGTCGCACAGCAAATTGTCTTTAGAGAATTGCAATAGATATGCCGCAATTGATTGAAACAGATTAGGGTTTTCTTGGGCGAGACAGTTTCAGGACCGCAAAGAATAGCGGGACTAAACAATAGCGCTCGTCAAAAAATTATTTGCTTACGCCGACAATATATTTCATGTCCGTGAAGCCGGTTGTGCTAAACGAAAAATTAACCATAATTTATGAAAATTTTTAGAAAATATCATTATTCCATAAGTTGTTTTGCGAAGGTAAATAGAATTTCTTTCTTTCAAATTTGAAATTTGGCTTAATTTAAAACAATTTCTATAAAATTTTTGACAGGAATTATGGCAAAAAACGAAGATTTATTTCGTAAATAAGGCGAAATGTTATGGAATGAGGCAAAATGCTGACAATTCTTAACGAATTATGACTAAAAAATACGCAAAATGCTTAAACGTTGCACAGCAGCTATGCAATCTTGTCACTCCTCAATTCGGGGGGCCAAGTCTATATACGCCTCAACGAATTCCAACATAATAATATAAATCAGGTGAGTGTCATGAATCTTCTTCGTAGTTTTAATAAATGGCGCCGTTATCGTACAACTTATAATGAATTGAGCCGTCTGTCTGCTCATGAGCTAAACGATCTTGGCATTACTCGTTCCGAGATCGCGGCGATTGCTCGCCGTACAGCACGCTAAAAGCTCACAGGGCCTTCTCCCCTCGGGCTCTGTGTGGAAAGCCTTTCCTTCCCTTGAGGCTTTCCTTTTGTAACGTCTGCTGCTTCCTCCCGCAGCAGGCGTTTTTATTTTCGTCCTTTATTTTCTTTGGTCTTTCCTTTTGTAAGGTCTGCTCCCTCCCCATGAGCCAAGCGTTTTGTTTTTGTTTCCTTGGTCGTGACGGAAGTCGGGTTTTATAGATTTGATCTATTCAAAGAAGCGTTTTGCCACTGGTTCAGTGATTGCAATGATTGATCGCCATATAGCACGCTGAAAGCTTGCGAGGTTTTCTCCTCGGGCTTTGCTCGTGAAGTCTGTCTTTATCCTGAGACTTTCGGTTAGTAGCGTTTGTCTGTTCTTCACGTTATTAGTCGGGTTAAGAGGAATTCAATTCACTTGATTTCGTATAGAACGATTGTCCGCATGAAGTTATGTCAAAATTCGGAAGATTTTTCTGACAAGTTCCATGAGGATGGCTTATGAGTAAAGTTACTCAAATTTTTTTCATATTTTTTCTCTTCACTGTAGGTTTTTCTTATTTTTTCAAGGATTCTTTTTCGACCGATAAAAATTCAATCGAGCCCAGAAAATTATTTGTTTTCAGAAAACCAAATATTTTAAGGCGTGGCTTTTTGCGGTGAGGCTTTTTGCGGTGTGGTTTGAGTGCTGTGATGCTTTTCACGCATGAAAGTTAACAGACTTGAAGCCATGATCAGGATAATGCCAATGATCATAGGAAGATCAAGATGATCATTGAAAATGAAATAACCGAATAATATCGCCCAGATCATCTGGCTATATTGCGGGGTAGCAATAGCAATAGCGGGAACGCGGCGAGCCGCAGCCATGAGGAAAAGCGCACCAAGAGCTGCAAATAATCCATAACCGGCAAGATAAAGCCATTCGAAGCCATGTGGTTCGATATAGCCGGGTAAACTCAATAAACCGCAGATAACAATCGAGCCGATAATTCCGCTGGAATAGAGAGTGATGCGTTTTTCACGTCCTCCCATATGGCGGACAATAATGATGGAAATAGCGCCGCTCAAACCGGCAAAGACAGCTCCCACATGTCCGATATTGAGCTCGCGAAAGCCCGGTCGCAAAACGACAAGCACACCGATAAAGCCGATGATGATGGCCGACCAACGCCGCCACCCTATGGCTTCTTTTAAAAATATCATGGAAAGAATACTGACAAACAAAGGCTGTAAAAATATGAGTGTAAATGCTTCTGCCATTGATAAATGTGTAAAGGCCGTAACACTGCCAATCACGCCAAATGCACCCGATATTGTGCGCAAAAACCACATTGGCCAGTTTTGAGAACGGATAATGTCTATCCATTTATTGTCGCGGTTTTTCAAAAACGGAATGACAATGATGCTGATTAAAGCTCCGAAAAAAGCCGTTTCATAAGGTGGCAGTGCACCATCGATAAATTTGACACAAGCATCGCTGATCGCGTAGGCGGCATAAGATGCAAAGGAAAGGAAAACTCCATAAAACATGTTTGTTCCTTTCGCTCGCCTTTACCCGTTTTTGCGGGCTGTTCCTATTCGCCCGTCCGCATCCGCCTCACTGAATTCAAGTGCCCGAAACAATTGCCAGAAAACGATCGCCCACATAAAAATTGTCAGCACCCGTTTATTGGCTTCGATTCAGTAATTTCGCAAAGCGGCTGTTTGTCATTTCAAAAATATCAATATGATAAAAGATCAAAAAAAGAAAAGAGGCAAAAAACAGTTTCTTCGAGAAATACAATTATAATTTTTAATATTGAATTATCAAAAATAAAACAGGATTTTAAGCCGTTAAAAATGTTGTTTATAATTTTGGGTAATTAAATCAGTAAGGCATTATTAAATAATGATTTTTTAAAGAATATTTCTTTAATGAATTTTACGGAATAGTTCGATTTTTTTCACATGCAGAATTTTTTCGAGAACTATAAAATTTGATTTCGACGATAGGGAAATGATCTCCTCAAAAGAGGAATGACGATGTTTGATGATCATCATTTTTTCCTATTCGGCAATTGGTTGCAGTTTCGATTTGAAAATCAGATTTTTTGAAGCAAGGACAGCGCCACCGGTAATCAATAGACATGCCGCCAACAAACGCCATGACGGCTCTGCAAGCCCCGTTGCCACCATGATAAGCGTGGAAAGCAAAGGCGCGCTATAACTTGCAACGCCTAAAAGCTGGATATTGCCCCTTTTGACACCAAAATCCCAACAGTAAAAAGCCAGTCCGACGGGAAAGAGACCTAATAACAGAACGGACAGCCATTGTCCGCCGGTCTCCGGTAAAATGAAGGGCTCCGAAAAAATGAAGTGGCAAAGGAATGCCAGGATAGATGTTACAAGACAAAAGGCTGCAACGACGGTTGTTGGAACTTTTGACAAGCGACGTGAAAGCAGTGAATAGGCCGCCCAGGCGAAAGCACTGCCCAATGCAACGAGATAGCCAAAGATGTTTTTTTCATCAATAACAAATCCGCCTTTTCCGGCGATGACCAGCACCATTCCGGAAAAACCCAATAATGCACCGAGAACATGGAACCAGCGTAATTTTTCACCAGGCATAAGTGCGGAACCGAGTACGATCAATAACGGCCATAAATAATTGATCAATGCTGCGTCAACAGGCGGTGCATTTCTTAATGCTGTGAAATAAAGGAAGTGGTAGCCGAACAGGCCGCCAATGCCCACCACCCAGACGACGAGGGGTTGTTTTAAATCTTTCAACGTTTGAGGATGTCTGATCCAGATCACCACCCCCGGTATTGTACCGATGAGAAATGTCATGGATGTCAACAGGAGAGAGGGAACCTTTCCGGAAAATGCCGTCAAGGTCGCAAGAAGCGACCACATGAGGATTGCCAGAAAACCAATTCCTGTTGCTTTATTCATAAACGATACCGCGCCGCCGCCGCTTTTCAGAAATAATTAAAAATATAGATGCTGCAAATACACCGGCGGCCAAAGTAAACCAAGTAATAGCATAGCTCAAGTGATTATTCGGGAAGCTGACAACAGTTAAACCACCAATTGGTAAACCGCCTTTATTGGGTGTTCTGTCGGCATCTATGAAATATGGGGCAACGTCATCAAGTCCGACTTTTTTTGCCATAGCGGGCAATTGCCTCGTATACCACAAATTACTATCCGGATTATTTTTGCGCGGGAAAAAACCGCCACCTTCACTCATGCGCAAAAGACCTGTTACAGTCACTTCTCCGTCAATTATGCCGGCTTTACGCGATTGTTGATCGCGCTTATCCATGGGTATGAATCCCCGATTGATGAAAGTGATTGCTCCATCTTGCGTTTCCATGGGTGTCAGCACCCAATAACCGGTTGTTTCATCGGCTACAGATGTTACCAGAACTTCCTTATCATTCAAAAAACGGCCCGTTAGTGTGACGGGGCGATATTCGTCATTATCATATGTTACCTTTCCCCATTCACTTTTTGTCGGTGCAGCAATTGGCGCAAGGTGGATGCGTTCATTGGCATTTTTAATCAGATTTTCTTTCCAGCCAAGCCTCTCGACCTGCCAGACGCCCAATGCTGAAAAGGCACAAAAAAAGAATAGACACAGGAAGCCGAAAATGCCCAGAAATATAGGGGAACGGCCACGGGAAGGGGGAGTATCTGTTTTTATATCACTCATCATGGGATTTCTTTTAGCATATCCCGATCAAAAAAACAGATTTCTTACGTTTTAACTTTCGTCTATCACATGAAAACCCTTGACCTTTTCATCCAAGCCCCCTATAGAAACGCAACTTACCAATTTTTGGGAAGCCAATCTATGCGCGTGTTCATTGGAAATTTAACATGCTTATCGGTTGCTTCTATTAGAATTTAAAGGTGAAACCTATGTCCCGCGCCTGCGAATTGACTGGAAAAACAGTCCAATATGGCAATAATGTCAGCCACGCAAATAACAAATCGCGTCGCCGTTTTTTGCCAAATCTCTGCAATGTTACATTGATCTCGGATGCTCTCGAACAAAGCTATCGTTTGCGCATTTCAGCAAATGCTTTGCGTTCGGTTGAACATCGCGGTGGTCTTGATGCTTTTCTCTTGAAGTCCGGTGACAAGGAATTGTCGCAACGGGCCCGCTTGTTGAAGCGTCAGATTGAAAAGAAGCTCGCTGAAACAGCAGCCTGATTTTTTTCAATAAACGATTCGTCTTGAGGGCCGGTTTTCGGCCCTTTTTTCTGGTTCCATCACCCAGGTTAAAAAAATGAAACAGACCCAGCATCTTATTTTTGCAGTTTTTGCAATGTGCCTCGCGGTGACGGCATCCAATGTTCTGGTGCAATACCCGTTTCACTGGTTCGGATTAGAACATCTTCTGACCTATGGTGCGTTTACTTATCCATTTGCTTTTCTCATCAACGATCTCACGAATCGTCGTTACGGCCCCCATGCCGCACGGCGTATTGTTTATGCCGGTTTTATTGCCGGTCTTGCTGTTTCGTGGATTCTTGCAAGCCCAAGATTGGCAATTGCCTCGGGAACGGCTTTTCTTTTTGCACAATTGCTGGATATTCTGGTGTTCAATCCATTGCGGCGCAAAACCTGGTGGATTGCGCCGCTTGCGGCTGCAATTACCGGTTCTGCGCTTGATACCGTGTGGTTCTTCGCTGTCGCCTTTTCCAGCCATTTTTCGTTTATCGATAAATTGACCGGTTATAGCGATAGCTCGATCCCGACTATGACAAATCTGATGGGTTTTGAGGTACCGGTCTGGCTTTCATTGTCATGCGGCGATTTTGGCGTGAAATTGTTTATGGGCGTGTTTATGCTTTTGCCATACGGTGCCATTCTGGCAATTTTCATGCCGGATATTTACCATGGAAAAGTTCACGAAAAAGGCGATCAAGCCATTTGATCAAGAATGGCTTTGGCGGCTTCGCCAATCATTGCTTTGTCATTGCTCAATGTCATGAACTGGTAACCAAGTGACTGATAACGTTTGGCAAATGTGCTATTCGGGCAATAAACTCCGGCAATCAAATGCGCATCACGGGCTTTGCGGGCGATCGTTGTCAATGGCTCTATTATTTCAGGACTTGAGGGGTTAGCCTCTTTTCCTCCACTCCAGCCGACAGAAAAATCAAAAGGACCAACGAAAACGCCATCCAATCCCTGAACGGTCAAGATCTCGTCGAGATTTGCGAAAGCCTCACGCGTTTCGATCATGGCGAAAATTGTGACATGTTGATTACAGCCGCTGAAATAATTGCTACTGCCAACAGCACCAAAACTGGTATTTGGTCGTAACGCTCCGAAAGAACGTTGACCAACAGGTGGATATTTTACAAATTCGATCAATTTACGCGCTTGTTCGGCAGAGTTTATCATTGGTGCAATAATTGCATCGGCGCCGAAGTCCAAGGCACGGCTAGCCGTATCGAAACGATCGACGGGAATACGCACAATGGTCGTTTTATCACGGGATTTTGCGTAATCAATAGCTGTAATGATGCTTGTTTCATCATGCGCACCATGCTGCATATCAAGAACAATGGCATCAAAATCGGTTTCGGCCAATGCGGATATTGCAACAGGATCGGTAAAATTACTCCATGCCGAAAAAACATGGCCCTTTTCTTTAACAATTGTTTTAATGCTTTTAGTCATCTTGTTATCCTCCCCATCAATCAGCTATCGCTTCTTTTGGTACTACTGTGATATACGAGTAAAATTGTTTCATAAATAGAATATCCCGGTTAATTCCCTGAAAAATAACATTTGTATATGTGAGTCGATTTCGAATAAGCAAAGTCGTTCGAGAACAATTAATTCCGAACCGAAGAAAGAAAAATTGGCATTATCCGATCAGCCGGTCAGTGTTTGTGCCTGATATCATCCTCCGTCAAAGCGGTTTTTGGCAGGAAGAAAAGGTAGATCATGGCTGACACAATGCCGATGCATGAACCGACCAAAAGCGCTGGAATAAAACTTCCTGTAAATTGTGCAATATAACCGGTCACAGTAGGTGCCAGTGCACCCCCTACGTAACCAAAGGCATTCATCATGCCGCCCAGCGAACCGGTAACGCTTCGGGCCGCCAAAACAGAGACCATAGCCCAAGCCATTGCCGATGCAGACCCCACTCCGAACATAACAATGCAAATAAAAATAACGGCTAAAACATTGCTCGCTATTAATGCACATAAAAAGGTGAAAACCGACATCATGGCAAGACTGAATGACACAATATACCGGCGTGCTTCAATCGGAGTTATGCCTTTCGAGGAAGCCCAATCAACAACATAACCTGATCCAATGCTGCCGATTATGCCGAAAGCAAAGGGAATGGCCGCGACCCAACCGGTTTTTTGCAAGCTCATGTGGCGTTCCATTTCAAGATAACTCGGGAGCCATGTCATAAATAACCACGTGAGGTAGATGGTGCCGAAATACCCCAACATAAGTACCCATGTTACACGAAAGCGGAATAGACCTATCCATTCGGCAAAATCGGTAGCGCTTTCAGGTTCATTTTCTTCACCCTCTATAAGGTAGGTTTTTTCTTCTTGTGTAAGATCGGAGTGATGAGGATCCCGATAAATAATGAACCAGATTATTGAAACAAGAATACCGACAACGCCCATGATGACGAACATCCAACGCCAGCCGAAGTTCAACATCAATGCAGTTAATAAAGGCGGTGCCACAGTAGGTCCCAAGGTAGAAACACAATTATAGATACCGGTCGGTTTTCCCCGCTGGCTGAGAGGAAACCAGTCACGTACAACGCGTGCATCTGAAACAAACATTGGTGATTCACCCATGCCCAGAAATACCCGGGCAATGATGAATTGGAAAAAGTTGAAAACCATACCGCACAATGCCTGGGCAAGTGACCAGATAAATAAGCCTATTCCTAATATGCGGCGCGCTCCTAATCTATCGACAAGAACTCCACAAGGTAATTGTGAAATTGCATAAGCCCATAAAAACGCGGAAAGCAGCCATCCCATTTCGGTCAGAGACAAGCCGAGGTCCTGACGTATCAATGTGTTACCTATTGCAAGCGTCGAACGGTCGATATAGTTGATTGTTCCGATCAGAACCAGCATTAGAAGCGTCGTATTTTGTCTTCTGCGGACTTTAGGTGTGGCGCGTAATTCTGTCATAGTCCTTCTCCTCCCCTCGTTTTTCTTCCCCTCGAAAAACTTCCCTGATAAAACCGGATTGATTGATAAATGAAAGACAGATATTCAAGCTAGAAATGGGTCGATTATTGATATATCTGATGTGAAAATCAATAAAATTATATGGCGGGGACGGATCGGGTAACACGATTGTTATATCGTAAAGAACCTGTCTGTTGGGGTTTTTTCAGTGATGGCGCAATTTGCGTCGGAAAAACGGTTTTGACAGCCTTTTGATAAAAGTGATTTTTTTAAAAATATATTGGAATATGGACTAAAATTATGGATAGCGAAGACCACTGCTTAAGCAGGATTTTTTGGCAAAGAGCTATACGTTTCATCCGGTAATGATTTGATTGCTATTCAACTCGTCCGGATCAAAGTGTAGTAAACCGGTTTGATAGCAAAAGCACATGCAGGATTAACGGGATTTTTCCTCGTCAAACAGGCTTGCAAGTTGTTCTGTCATGGCGCCGGCAAGTTCTTCCGCATCGACAATTGTCACGGCACGCTGATAATAACGGGTGACATCATGACCAATACCGATTGCAATCAACTCGACCGGAGAGTGGGCTTCTATTTCTTCAATAACAGCGCGCAAATGCTTTTCGAGATAATTACCCGGATTGACAGAAAGAGTGGAATCATCAACGGGAGCACCGTCAGAAATCATCATCAGAATGCGCCGGTATTCGCGCCGACCAAGTAACCGTTGGTGAGCCCATATCAAAGCTTCGCCGTCGATATTTTCTTTAAGCAGCCCTTCACGCATCATCAGGCCAAGATTGCGCTTTGCGCGCCGCCAAGGCGTGTCGGCACTTTTATAAATAATGTGGCGGAGATCGTTCAGGCGCCCCGGATTGGCGGGTTTTCCGTTGGCAAGCCACTTTTCGCGTGATTGGCCACCTTTCCATGCTTTTGTCGTAAAGCCTAGAATTTCAACCTTCACGCCACAACGTTCGAGTGTTCTTGCCAGAATATCAACACAGGTTGCCGCAACAGTAATGGGGCGTCCTCTCATGGAGCCAGAATTATCAATAACCAGCGAAACAACAGTATCGCGAAAATCGGTATCGCGCTCCTGTTTGAAAGAAAGTGGCTGTGTCGGGTCAATAACAACACGCGGCAACCTTGCTGAATCGAGATAGCCTTCTTCCAGGTCGAAATTCCACGACCTGTTCTGCTGAGCCATCAAGCGCCGTTGCAAGCGGTTAGCGAGCTTGCCGACAGCGCCTTGCAAATTGGTAAGCTGCTTATCAAGAAACGCACGTAATTTTGTGAGTTCTTCAATATCGCAAAGTTCGGATGCTTCGACTTCCTCGTCAAATTCGCGCGTATAGACTTTGTAATCGCCGAGCTCGTCCATATCGGAAAATGGTGGTTGCGGGCGTCTTGTTTGACCAGGGGTCTGTTCGGTGTCTATCTCTTCGGAATCGCTGCCATCATCATCGGCCGAATCAGAAGCTTCCATGTCTCCGTCTTCGGCATTTTCATCAACATCATCAGAAGGTTCGCTTTCGGTTTTGTCGGAGCCTTCCTGTTCTTTTGAATCGCCGTCCTCATTTTCCTGAGGTTCGTTGTTTTCATCCTCGTTCTCGCCCTCGCTATCAGTCTCGTTATCTTCAAGGCTGTCAGCAAGTTGCATGGATGCCAACATATTACGCACGATGCGGGCAAATTTGTCTTGGTCATTGACATTTTTTGCCAGATGATCAAGGTCTTTTCCGGCTTTTTCTTCAATCCAGTCACGCCATAAATCAACGACGGGACCAGCTTCTTCAGGTGGTTTTCGGCCGGTAATCTTCTCGCGCACCATCAGAGCCAAGGCTTCTTCAAGCGGCGCTTCTTCCTTTGTGGTGATAGCCTGATAATTTGCCCGCTTGTATTTATCGGCAAGCATCGCATCAAGGTTTTCTGCCATGCCTTCCATGGCAAGTGTGCCGATCGCTTCAACACGGGCCTGTTCGACCGCATCATAGACGGCACGTGCTTCGGGCACTTGCGGGGCGAGATTGGAATGGATTTCACTATCATGCCAGGCCTGACGCAAGGCCATGGAATCAGCAAGTCCACGGGTAACAGCAAAATCATTATATGTCGGGTGACGCGGTATTTCGGGAAGTCTTGCATGTCCTCCCACTATTGAGGGGCGGTCTTCACCGAAGACCACATCCAGCTCATGATCACCCGAGACTGCACGCATGCATACAGTTGTCGCCCGTTTGAAGGGTTCACTGTCAATCAGTCCTGAAGGACGTTCGCGTGAATTGTCTCCTGATTGTGCTGCCAAAGCTGCTTTCCTTATGACAAAACCGAGTTGGCAAGGGATTCAGGCAATTCTTTGCCAAAAGCCCGTTGATAGAATTCGGCAACGATCGGGCGTTCCAATTCGTCGCACTTGTTCAAAAATGTAAGGCGGAATGCAAATCCCAGATCCTTGAAAATTTCGGTGTTTTCAGCCCAGGTAATCACAGTACGCGGGCTCATAACTGTTGATAGATCGCCATTGATGAACGCCTGTCTCGTCATATCGGCAACATGAACCATTTGTGATACAGTTTCGCGGCCTTCCTTGGTCTGGAAGGATTTTGCCTTTGCCAGAACAATATTGACTTCATTGTCATGCGGCAAATAATTCAAAGTTGTCACAATCGACCAGCGGTCCATTTGCGCCTGATTGATTTGTTGTGTGCCGTGATAAAGGCCGGTCGTGTCACCAAGGCCAATTGTGTTTGCTGTAGCAAACAGACGAAAAGCAGGATGCGGTGAAATAACACGACTCTGATCAAGCAAGGTCAGACGTCCGGACGATTCCAATACACGTTGGATAACAAACATAACATCAGGACGACCGGCGTCATATTCATCAAAAACCAGTGCAACATTTCTTTGATAGGCCCATGGCAGAATACCATCCTGAAATTCTGTCACCTGCATACCGTTTTTGATAACAATCGCGTCTTTTCCGACAAGGTCGATACGACTGACATGACTATCAAGATTAACGCGGATACAAGGCCAGTTCAAACGCGCCGCAATCTGCTCGATATGGGTGGATTTACCGGTGCCGTGATAACCGGAAACCATCACACGACGATTGAAGGCAAAACCGGCAAGGATGGCCAAAGTTGTTTCCCGATCGAATAGATAATCCGGATCAAGCTCGGGCACATTGGGATCTGTTTCGCTGAAGGCTGGAACCTGCATATCGGTATCAATACCGAAAAGTTCGTGTGCTGAAACTGTTATATCCGGCACATTATCAATACCCAGATCGTCCTTTGTCATCATGCCTCCATACGGATAAAACCGCTGTCCGAATTAAATATGAACACACCATATAGCTATAATGTGTTTTAAATTGAAGAGCTACAAGCTCTCGATCTGTTATCAGACTGTCAGACAAGAATTTCAATGATCCATTGAAAAGAATTGTCTTTTGGTCTTCAATTTGACGTTAGCAAAAGCCGGCATTTTTCAGCAGGTTATATGCCTGTAATACTTCACGCAAGCGATCTTCGGAAGACCTGTCACCCCCATTTGCATCAGGGTGATGAAGTTTTACCAGAGCCTTGTATTTCGCCTTTATGTCACGGCTGGTTGCATTGGCTTCAAGCCCCAATGTCATGAAAGCGCGCGCTTCCAGTGTTTTCAATTTCCGCGGTGCGTTGGTTGAACGGCTTTGTTGATTGAACATATGAAGCGGATCGTTCACCCGGTTCTGATAAGCGGCTGAACCGGAACGGATTCTCGAAAAATCGGCTGCAGGTTTGGCAGCAGCGGCATTGACACCCGATTTCCAGGTCGGGCGGTGGCCGGTCAGCGCATCTTTCTGGAATTTCGCGATTTCTTCATCTTTCAAACCGGTGAAATAATTGAAATTCTTGTTATATTCGCGCACATGTTCGAGGCAGAAATGAAGATATTCTCCCTCATGATCGCGCCCCGCCGGAGCCCGATGAGTGCCGGGTTTGGTGCATCCTTCCCACTGACATTGGGGAACCTGAGGTTCCACCTTCTTTTTTCTGTTGGAACTGATGCGGATTGAGTCAAATAATTTCGATGTGGTCGTCATGTTTCCGACTTAAAACACAATATGCATGTTTGGCAAGAATTGACTTTCGGGATTTTTGTTCCCACATGTGAGTTGCCGATTTCCTGAATATCAAGAATCGGGTCAAACTTACCGCTCACATATGGGGTTAAAAGAAGAAAATGTCCAGCACAGTTGCAGAAACTATCAAGAAAAAGCTTCAAGCTGCCTTTTCTCCATCGGTTATTGAAATTATTGATGAAAGCCATCTCCACGCCGGTCACCAACACGATGACGGCCGTAGCTTCGATGGTAAAGGCGAAACGCATTTTCGGGTAAAAATTACTGCAAAGGCTTTTAAAGGTATGAAACGGGTGGATATCCATCGCGCAATAAACCACGTGCTCAAGCATGAACTTGAAAGTGGTATCCATGCTTTGGCGATTGAAGCCAAGGCCGAGTAACCGGATGTAAGATCATCCGGTTTCGTTTTATAAAACAGTAAAACTTTTAAAATCATACCGGATCAATCTTGAGCTTCAGGCTGATTGTCGAACAAAATTCCGGATTTCAAATATTCCCGAGTTTTAAATATTAAAGTCAATGACCGTTTATCAACGGTAATTCGGCAAGCATGTTTTTTAGGTTGAGTGCATCCCACGGGAGATGTTCGGCAATTCCGATGCCAACAATAGTGGTGATTTCATTGACGTCTTTGACCAGTTTTACGACATTATCCATTGTCAGGCGGCCTTCGGCAATGCCGACATATTTATCGGCACTTACTCCCGGTTCGGCCATCAATAATGCATGAAAGAGATGAAAATCGAGGACATCAAGGTCGATATGGATGGCAAGATATTTGATATTTTGATTTTTTATCCATTGTAAGACCGGTTGATCGGACGTTTTCAATTGTTCCGGTGAAATCATAGCAATATCGTGATCTGTCAGGAACTGGTTTTCATAATCTGTCGGATGGTGAATACCTGCAATCATGACCCTTTGTGGCGGTACCGGTGTTTTGACATCTTTAACGAGGTCGGGATCGCCATTTCCCATAAGTGCTCCCAGAACGTGGGCGTGGGAATGGGCAAATTGTTTCGGTGTCATGACATCGGGATGGGCATCAATCCACAATATACCGAACGATTGGCCATAGATGGTGCCCAGATATGAGAACGGCGCGAGGTCTACCAGACAATCCCCGCCGAACATAACGATTTTGTCGGGTTTTTCCCTGTTGATAATCGCATAAGCACTTTCAAGCTGTTTAACGACTTCTTTTCTTCCCACAATACCGTTTTCATTTTCGAGTGGCATATCCGGCTTTGAAACAGGTACAGTAAAGGATGGGGTTTTTGTGCTTGGAGCAAGGTAGTCCAATAATTCGGCACCAAGGTGATAGAGCGGATTATTGCCACCTTGCCATTGCGGCATAACAAGACGGATCGTTTTTGATTCGGTCATAACATCCTCCAGCATGATTTAAGCGTTAATTTCAAATCGGAGCCCAGACATTTTTTAATGTTTGGCGAATGGTATATTATGTCAACAAAAAGTTCATACCGGCAATGCTATCGGCACGGTTGTTTTTGGCAGGCAAAATTTTTCAGCGTGGATGGGCTTTTTTATAAACTTCCATTAAACGGTCGGTATCGACACCGGTGTAGATTTGTGTTGTCGAAAGACTTGCGTGACCGAGCAATTCCTGAATAGTGCGAAGATCTCCCCCGCGCGACAATAAATGTGTTGCAAAAGAATGCCTGAGGGCATGCGGTGTGACACTATCGGGAAGGCCGAGGCTCGAGCGCAATTGTTGAACAGCGCGTTCGACAATTGCCCTTTGCAATTTTCCACCACGCACACCACGGAATAAAGGTTGATCGGGTGGTAGAATGAATGGGCAACAGGAAAGATAATCATCTATTGCCTCATGGACAGCCGGAATAACCGGAACGAGACGGGTTTTCCCACCCTTGCCGGTCACATAAATGCTGGTGGTGTTTTTGTCGCCGAAATCTGCAGGCGTTAACGATAAAGCTTCTGAAATTCTCAGGCCGCATCCATAACAGAGAGTGAGAATAGCGGCATTTCTGGAAGCAATCCAAGGCTCGTCATCAAGCTGGGTTTTCTTGTCAACAATATGCAGTGCATCGGCGATATTGAGCGGTTTTGGCAAAGATTTCGGTTGTTTCGGTGTGCGCACAACACGCGCTGCCGGCACATCGGCAAGTCCGGCATGTGTTAAAAATCTGAAAAACGAGCGTATACCGGCAAGACCGCGCCCGAGTGAACGCGAGCCAACGCCTTCATTGCGCCGATAGGCAAGAAATGACCTTATATCGGCAACGCGAAGTTCGGAAAGATCGGAAATGTCGGGACGATGTCCAAGATGCCCACAAAGAAAACTTAGAAATTGTCGGCTATCCCGTTCATAAGCTTCAACTGTGAGTTTCGCAACACGGCGCGTTTTTTCAAGCTGCTCAAGCCAGTCTTTGCGCGCAGTCAAAAGCCTTGGCGTTGCTTCCAATAATGGAAGATCGGAGGTGGAGATCTCTGTCATGGCATCAATTTACCATGACAGAGTTTAACATCGGGTTTCTCTGTTCGTTTGCACTTATTCGGTTTTTGTCGAGACAGATTTATTTTTTTTAGTGGCGTCGTCGGTTTTATCCAAAATAGCCGTTTTTGGTGCAGTTATTGCATTTTTCATATGGGCAAGGTGGAGGCTCATCAAGTTAGGCAAGTTGTTCATCGACATTAATTGGGCAAAGATCCAGCCAAGGAACCCTTGTTTGTGGAGTTTTGCCAGTTGGTCGCCGGAAAGCTTGTTGAATTTTTCTGTATCAATAATCCAGAAATTTTCCAGCCGTGCCGTCTGTCCGCTTTGTGAACGTATGTCGATCGACTGTTTTTTGAACAGACCCATTTTGGCAATAGTTTCCAGAAATTTGCTTGTCTGTTCCATGCTATTTTTGAATGCGTTCAGGAAGTTGATACGATCTTCCATAAAAGGTGAAACACTGCCGTCACTATTGAAGAGATCAATTCCTTCTACTTCATTGAACATGCCTGATTCGGAATCGAAACAGACAGTCAATTCTTTCTGATCAGGTGTTCCTGCCAATACAAACGGATAACGGCGCACAAAGGCCGGAATATATGTGTCGGTGCGCCACTTTTTATCCTTGTCAAGATAATCGTTTTCATCATTTGCCAAGCCAAGCATAGCGACAGCAGTGTAGGTAATCTGTCCGTCTTTTGCTTCGGCGCCCATAAACAAAATCGGGTAGTTCAAAGCGGCCGGATAGAATTCTTCACCTGCCAATGGAACCCAATGGGTATTGGCTGCAAATTCGAGATTTTTCGGAGCATTGAATTTCAGCTTTTTGTGTGTTTCGCGTGAAATGGGGACGATGTTTTTATAAAAAAGCATAACTGTTGGCATAGAAACCCTCCTGAAGTGTTTTTAAAATGGCTACGTTTTGCAATGTTTTGACCCCAAAGCCGCCATTGTCGCTTTTCAAATATGATTCGACAGTTCATCTAATACCGTATTGAACGCGGCAAATGAACCTTGTTAAAGCGAGTGTCTTGAATTTTGACCGTGTATTATTAATAAGTTTCAAACAATGGGAAATTCAGCAGGCAGAATTTGGTGAGGCCAAATGTCTTTTCATTGTGTGACCTAAAATCCAATGTAGAAAAAGCTTAACCGGAACAATTGAATGATAAAGCGAAAAGTCGGATAGTATGGGAAAAAGCAAAGATAATTTTGTGCGCCTTGCAACCATCGCGGCAGCCCACGGTATTAAAGGCGATGTAAAACTTGTAGTATTTACCGCCGATCCGCTCGGACTTTCGTCTTATGGTAAGCTATTCGACGAAAATGGCCGCTCTTTCAAGATTGACCATATCAGAAAAACGGGCAACGCTGTCATTGCGCATTTTTCAGGTATTGATGATCGCAGTCGCGCCGAGGCGCTCAATGGAATAGCGCTTTATGTCGATCGGCAACAATTGCCGGATGATCTCGAAGAAGACGAGTTTTATCAGACTGATCTTATCGGTTTGCGTGTCAGAGACGAAAATGGTCAAGTGATCGGCAAGGTCAACGCCGTCTTTGATTTTGGTGGTGGTGATATTCTTGAACTGAAGATTGAAGGCGAGGGGCTCAAACTCATTCCCTTTTCAAAAGCTGCCGTCCCTGAAATCGATATCGGTGAGGGATTTATCTCCATTGATCGGGTTGCAGCAGGTCTTGTTGACGATGATTCGGATTCTGGTCACGAGGAAGAACAATGAGTTTCAAAGCTTCTGTACTTACTCTTTATCCGGAAATGTTTCCGGGGTTTCTCGGCCACTCAATGGCGGGGCGTGCATTGGAAAACGGCATCTGGTCGCTTGATAAAGTCCAGATAAGAGATTTTGCGTCTGACCGTCATCACAGTGTCGATGACACACCGGCAGGCGGTGGTGCCGGAATGGTCATGAAGCCCGATGTGCTCGCAAAAGCGATTGATAGTGTTGACGATCATTTTCCCCGTTTGTTGATGAGCCCACGCGGGCGCAGTTTCAACCAGAAAATGGCTCATGAATTAAAAGATTGCGGGGGCGTAACGCTCGTCTGCGGGCGTTTCGAAGGTGTGGATGAAAGGGTGATCGAAGCCAGAAATCTTATCGAGGTTTCGATTGGCGATTACATCCTTTCAGGTGGCGAGGGGGCAGCCCTCATTATACTTGATTCGATTGTGCGGCTTTTGCCCGGTGTGATGGGAAACAGTCAGTCGGGTGAACAGGAAAGTTTCGAAGCCGGACTTCTTGAATATCCGCAATATACAAGGCCACAAATATTTGAAGGCAGAGCAATTCCCGAAGTTTTGACATCAGGAAACCATCAGGAAATTGAAAAATGGCGCAAAAGCCGGTCGGAAGAAATAACCAGATCAAGACGGCCGGATCTTTATTCGATTTACGAGAAAAATAACAGGAAAGCTTGATTCAGTTTGCGCGATAGTGTAATGGGCAAACCACGTTTTCAGATGGTACGTCATCTGCATCCGGAAATTAATGGATGGTGAATCCGCTCCTGCCGCAAGGCATAGCCGAAGGAACAAGGTTTCGAGGGCAAGAGTCGAGCGCTCTGACTGTTCGAGAAGAACATGAAGGATTGATGAGATGAATATTATACAACAGCTCGACGCCGAGCAGCGCGCAAAAATTGAAGAAAAGCGCAAACTTCCTGCCTTTCAGGCCGGTGATACACTTCGCGTTTCGGTTCGTGTGACTGAAGGTACACGTACCCGTATTCAAGCTTATGAAGGTGTTTGCATTGCCCGTTCGGGCGGTGGTCTTAACGAGACATTCACCGTTCGTAAAATTTCTTATGGCGAGGGTGTAGAACGCGTATTTCCGGTTTATTCACCACTTGTCGAGGGTGTCGAGGTTGTTCGTCGTGGTAATGTGCGTCGTGCCAAGCTTTATTATTTGCGTGGCCTTACCGGTAAAGCTGCCCGCATTTCCGAGAAAAGAGACTACCGCAAGAAGGCGGTTGATGTTCCAAGCACCGGTGTAGCAGAAACTGTCACTGTTGAAACAGTGGCTGCACCGCTACCGGAAGCTGAACAGAAATCAGAATAAAAGCCGATTGGTTTTATTTAAGATAAAAGCGGCTTTTAGGCCGCTTTTTTTTATAATATTCTCTTATCGAACTTGATCGGAATTTGTAAAATCGACAGGTTGTTCTTATCTCATATCAAGTGAATTGACTTTTAGAATGATCATCGAATAATGGCCGATCTAAAAGATAAAAACACCTAGATTATAATATTCAAGGACAAAAAAATGAGTGCCCCGCGTACACTTTATGACAAGATTTTTGAAGATCATATTGTAGACCGTCAGGAAGACGGAACTTGCCTACTCTATATTGATCGTCATCTTGTTCATGAAGTGACCAGCCCTCAAGCTTTTGAAGGTTTGCGTATAGCCCATCGTCCTGTGCGCCATCCGGAAAAAACATTGGCTGTTGTCGATCATAATATTCCGACATCTCCCGATCGTGCAAAAGGTATCAAGAACGAGCAAAGCCGCACGCAGGTCGAGGCTTTGGCAAAAAATACCTCCGAATTTGGCATAGAATATTTTAACCAGAACGATAAACGGCAGGGCATTGTCCATATTATCGGTCCGGAACAGGGCTTTACTCTGCCCGGCATGACCATCGTCTGCGGTGATAGCCATACCTCGACACACGGAGCTTTCGGTGCCCTTGCCCATGGTATTGGAACGTCCGAGGTCGAGCATGTTCTGGCGACCCAGACACTGATCCAGAAAAAATCGAAAAATATGCTGGTTCAGGTCAATGGTAGTCTGCCGAAAGGCGTGACGGCAAAAGATCTCGTGCTGGCCATTATCGGAAAAATCGGCACAGCCGGTGGAACCGGTCATGTGATCGAATTTGCCGGTGAAGCAATTCGTGGCCTTTCTATGGAAGGTCGCATGACTGTCTGCAATATGTCGATTGAAGCAGGTGCACGAGCCGGAATGATCGCACCGGATGAAACCACTTTTGATTATATCCGGAGCCGCCCGCGCGCGCCGAAAGGCGAGATGCTGGAAAAAGCAATTGCCTATTGGAAAACACTGAAATCGGATGAAGGGGCGCATTACGACACTGTTGTTACGCTTGATGCATCCGAGCTTGTTCCATCGGTTACGTGGGGATCATCGCCGGAAGATGTCGTGCCGGTTACCGGTGTTGTACCGGATCCGGAAGAAATTGACGATGAAACCAAACGCGCATCAAAAATGCGGGCGCTCGAATATATGGGGCTGAAGGCCGGAACCAGAATTACCGATATCAAGATTGATCGGGTCTTTATCGGTTCTTGTACCAATGGACGCATTGAAGATATGCGTGCAGCGGCCGCAATGGTTAAAGGGAAAAAGGTTTCACCCACCGTTTCGGCAATGGTCGTACCAGGCTCGGGTCTCGTTAAAGAACAGGCAGAAAAAGAAGGACTTGATAAAATCTTTAAGGAAGCCGGTTTTGATTGGCGGGAGCCCGGATGTTCGATGTGTCTTGCTATGAATGATGACAGGCTGGAACCAGGAGAACGCTGCGCTTCAACGTCCAATCGTAATTTCGAGAGCAGGCAGGGTTATAAGGGGCGTACGCATCTGGTGTCACCCGCTATGGCTGCTGCGGCTGCAATTGCCGGTCATTTTGTCGATATCAGAGACTGGAAATAGAAACTGCGGCAAATTGTATTTCCTGAAGCAAGAACTCTTTACGTTTTGATCCGGTCACTTTAAACATAGATTAAGTGAAAAACCCACCAAAGGGAGTTCGGGTATGATGACGAATAATAAAGAAGACCGGCATGATGTGGCAATCAGCCTTTTACATTTGAAGGACGCACGTTTACTTGCTCCTCTTCTTGCAAGTTATACCCAGGCGTTAAAACGCGGTGCACCGCGTCGGCCCGACGAGTATTACGCCGAGCAACTGCTACAGGATCGTACGGCCGAAGTACTTGGTGCTCACGTCAACGGCGAACTCGTCGGATTTGTCATTTTTTATGACCATCCCGAACCGGTCTCGGGGTTGCGTGCAGGTCAGGTTGATCATATTCATGTGCATCATGAGTATCAGGGCAAGGGCATAGCCAAAGCTATGATTGATCTTCTTTGTGATAAAGCCGAGGAGCGTGGCTGGACAAAGTTGATTTTGAATGCTCCCCGTATTCCCGAGGACGGGCGCAAACTTTATGAGCAAATTGCCGTTAAAGGGGATTGGACCGGCTATATTATACGGTTCGACTAAAATCACTGGAGCTTTTTTGCTTCTATAGATTAATTATTCAAAATAAAATCAAGAAAACCGTTTTGTTTGAAAATGCAAAACGGTTTTCTGTTATTCGAGTGATATCTGCTATTCGAGTAATATTTGTGTAAATGGAGCGGCAACCGAGAATCAGTTCATGCGCCTGCCGTCGCTCGGAAGGCCTCACAAAAGGCTAAATATGATTATTTTTATCATATTTTTAAACGATTAAAACCGGATTTGTAATAAAAACTATACTCAATCCCAATGATTTGATGACAAGAATATGCTTTACTGCTTTGACGTGGAGCGAAATCCGCATTAGAAGAATAATGTTCTTTAGTTTTGACTATGGAGCATTCGGTTGTTTTTGGGTGTGACCTTTAATCCGCCAACTGAAATGGCCGGCCTGTAGCACTGGATGAAAAATATTGTTCCGGTGCATTGAAAGTTATTTCCAACCTGTTTGCAAAGCAAAACAGACGGGAGGAATGGCGGGGGTGGTTATTCCATAACCGCAGTCAAAACCAGGTCAGGAAAGCCTATGACAGATACGACAACAACAAAAACGCGTCCTCTTTCACCACATGTCAGCATTTATCGCTGGCCGATTACGATGGCGATGTCTATCGCGCACCGTATTACGGGAGGTGCACTCTATGTCGGAACCTTGTTCCTTGCAGCATGGTTGATGGCAGTAGCTTCCGGTGGTGGGGCATTTGAAGCAGTGAACGGTTTGTTCAATTCATTTATCGGCCGTTGCATTCTGTTTCTTTATACATTGGCTCTTGTTCATCACCTTGTTGGCGGTGTGCGGCATTTTTTCTGGGATACAAGAACTTATCTCCTTGAAAAACATTGCGCGACCAAAACGGCTTGGGCAACAGTCTTTATTTCCATTATCGTGACGCTTCTTATCTGGATCGTCGGTTATTGCGTTCGTTAATGGCAGGGAGAAGATATTCATGAAAAAAGATTTCAGAACAGAACTTGGAAAAGTTCGGGGCTGGGGAGCTGCTCATACAGGAACGAGCCATTTTTGGGCACAACGTATGACAGCACTTGCCAATGTCCCGTTATTTATCTTTTTCATCGTGCTTGTTGTCTCCCTTGTTGGCAAGGATTATGCGACGGTGCATGCAACATTGGCAAATCCGATTGTTGCAGTTGTGATGGCTTTGATGGTTCTTTCCGGTGTCTATCACATGAAACTGGGGATGCAGGTCATTTTGGAAGATTATTTTCCGAATGAAGCAACACGCATCTTGATGTTGGCACTCAATACGTTCTTTTGTTACATTATTGGTGCGGGTCTGCTTCTTGCCCTTCTAAAAATTACATTGGGAGGTTGATCTCTATGGTCACCACTTCTTCAACTAGTTCCACAACAAAAAGTGGAAAAGCCTACCATTTTGTCGATCACAAATTTGACGTCGTTATTATTGGTGCCGGTGGTTCGGGGCTACGTGCAACGTTGGGAATGGCCGAACAGGGGTTAAAAACCGCCTGTATTACCAAGGTTTTCCCGACACGTTCCCATACCGTGGCAGCACAAGGTGGTATTGCAGCATCTCTATCCAATATGGGGCCGGATAATTGGCAGTGGCATATGTATGACACGATCAAAGGGTCCGACTGGCTAGGCGATATGGATGCCATGGAATATCTGGTGCGCAATGCACCGGCGGCTGTCTATGAGCTTGAACATTATGGTGTTCCGTTTTCGCGTACCGAAGACGGTAAAATCTATCAGCGCCCGTTTGGCGGACATACGACAGATTTCGGAGCCGGTCCGCCCGTTCAGCGTACATGTGCTGCTGCCGACCGTACGGGTCATGCTATTTTGCACACACTTTATGGCCAAAGCCTGAAGCACAATGCGCAATTCTTTGTTGAATATTATGCGCTTGACCTCATTATGACCGATGGCGTTTGCACAGGTGTTGTGGCCTGGAATCTTGATGATGGCAGCATTCACCGTTTTTCGGCAAAAATGGTTGTGCTGGCGACAGGTGGCTATGGCCGTGCCTATTTCTCGGCAACATCTGCCCACACCTGTACAGGTGATGGCGGCGGTATGATTGCCCGTGCTGGTTTACCGTTGCAGGATATGGAATTTGTCCAATTCCATCCGACCGGTATCTATGGTTCGGGATGTTTGATCACCGAAGGTGCACGTGGTGAAGGTGGCTATCTCATCAATTCGGAAGGCGAGCGTTTCATGGAACGCTATGCTCCCTCGTTCAAGGATCTTGCTTCGCGTGACGTTGTTTCGCGTTGTATGACCATTGAAATCAGGGAAGGACGCGGTGTTGGTCCTAAAAAAGATCACATCTATCTGGTTCTAAGCCACATTGATCCTGCCATTTTGCATGAGCGTCTACCGGGTATTTCCGAATCAGCCCGCATTTTTGCCGGTGTTGATGTTACGAAAGATCCGATACCGGTTATTCCGACGGTTCACTATAATATGGGCGGTATACCGACCAATTATTTTGGCGAGGTATTAAACCCGACGGAAGATGAACCCGATCGTGTCCAACCAGGCCTGATGGCCGTCGGTGAAGCAGGGTGCGCTTCTGTGCACGGTGCCAACCGTCTGGGTTCGAACTCGTTGATTGATCTTGTGGTGTTTGGTCGCGCGGCGGCTATCCGGGCTGGCGAAGTTATTGATCGCAAGTCGGAAATTCCGCCAATAAACGAACAGGCAGTCGATAAGATCATGGATCGGTTCGATCGTATCCGTTATGCCAATGGAGCCAAACCTACAGCCGAGTTGCGTGAAAAGATGCAGCGCGCCATGCAGGAAGATGCGGCGGTTTTCCGTACGGAAGAATCGCTTCAGCAAGGTTGCAGACGCATTTCGGAAATCTGGAATGAATTGCCGGATGTGAAGGTAACCGACCGTTCGCTCATATGGAATTCCGATCTGATGGAAACATTGGAGTTGGAAAACCTGATGGCCAATGCGATTTCGACGGTTTATTCGGCTGAAGCCCGTCATGAAAGCCGTGGTGCTCATGCACGTGAGGACTACCCGGAGCGTGACGACAAAAATTGGCGTAAGCATACGATTTCGCGCTTGTCCGAAGATGGGAAAGTTACACTATCCTATCGTGGTGTCCACCTCGACCCGTTAACCAAAGAGGAAGACGGTGGCATTTCGCTCAAGAAAATTGCGCCCAAGAAGCGCGTTTACTAAGGGGAGATACTGATAATGGTTCATATGACGCTTCCCAAGAATTCGCAAATCAAGCCGGGTAAGGTTTGGCCGAAGCCGGCTGACACGTCGAAATTGACCGAATTCCACATCTACCGCTGGTCGCCGGATGACGACCAGAACCCGCGTCTCGACACCTATTATGTCGATCGTAATTCTTGTGGTCCTATGATTCTTGATGGCCTTTTATATATCAAGAACCATGTTGATCCGACTTTGACATTGCGGCGTTCCTGTCGTGAAGGTATTTGTGGCTCTTGTGCCATGAATATTGACGGATCCAATACTCTTGCCTGTATTACAGGCATGGATGAGGTTAAACACCCGATCAAGATTTATCCTTTGCCATCTATGCCGGTGGTAAAAGATCTGGTTCCTGATCTCAACCGGTTCTATGCTCAACACCGTTCGATTGAGCCGTGGTTGCATACAGTTTCACCGGAGCCGCAGAAAGAATGGTTGCAAAGCCATGAAGACCGCCAGAAACTGGATGGGCTTTATGAATGCATTCTTTGCGCATGTTGCCAAACATCCTGCCCAAGCTATTGGTGGAATGGTGATCGCTATCTCGGACCGGCTGTATTGTTGCAGGCCTATCGCTGGATTGCCGATTCGCGTGATGAAGCAAAGGGTGAACGTCTTGATAATCTGGAAGATCCTTTCCGGCTCTATCGTTGTCACACAATCATGAATTGTGCGCAAACATGCCCGAAGGGGTTGAACCCTGCAAAGGCTATTGCCGAAATCAAGAAATTGATGATTGAACGGCGCGTTTAACGACCAAGGTTCAAAAAGATTTCATTTTAAAAGCCGCGTGAACTTTCATGCGGCTTTTTTAATTTATCCTCGACATTTTCCGGTGATCTTGAAACACGACAAAGTCATAAAATACGTGGCTTCATAAAAATACGAGGAAGGCGGCTTAAAAAACCGGTTATCTTTTGAAGTGAAAGGCCGAAACCGGCGAAAGGCTGTTATATGGATTGCCTAACCGTTAAGAGAGTATGTTTTCAGTATGCCCATAATATTGGCTAAACGTTTTGGGGCTTGTCGCATCATGACTAGCTGTAAATTGCCGCGCTACCACCAATTTTTTAAGGTTCGATTGGAATTGTGTATCTTTCAAAAGACGCGACCGGCGCAACCCCTTTGATAGCGCATAATTTTCATTCCAATTCCGGAGGTTTCATTTAACTCTTCGGGATAATTTTATCGAACGGTTGAAAGTGATTTTTTGTTGGTTATGTTGTCGAGCGGGGTAAATGGAACTTTCCATTTGGATACAGTTTCGCTCATTTTTATCCAACCCGCTTCAAGGCTTTTTTCTCCGGCTGCTGTTTCTGCTTGTTCCACTGCATAACTTTGTTATGTCGGATTATACCGGAATTTCGTGTTCCGTTTTCAGTGCTTTTCGCAGTCCCGATCTGGAAACGGTAAAAATCCTTGAATTTTAAAAAGCTTAAAATCGGGAATAAACATATTTGGGTTTCTTCGCCCAGAAAAACCGGACGACAGTTTATTATCTGCCAAAGGGCATGGGTTTGGCATTCGGTGAATTGCAAGACCTGTTCTTTGCCACATGAACCAAGTGCCGAGGTCTTGACGAAATGACAAAAAACCGGCCGGAATGGCGGACAAGAGAATGACCGGTGAAATAAAGCGGGAAAGGCGTAATGCGAAAAGCCCGAAAGTCGTAATGCGAAAAGTTGGAAGCGCGAATTGAACGACCGGCAACGCTCTTCAATCCGGTTTTTCAATTATGAGGGGCGCGAATTTTTCATTTTGTATCAGACCCGATTCGAGGGATACTCGCTTGGGTACGGGTCTGATTGTTGGTGTCGACTTCTCTTTCAAGGAATTTCTCTCCCTTGATTAAGCTCATTCTCAGAGTGCTTCACCTAAAAGAAGTTTGGGAGAACCGTCAGTAATACCGGCTGCCTCCTGAATGAAATAATTCTTCATTTTTGGCATACGTTCAACGAGACCAAGACCGACATCGCGCAACAAGCGGATTGGCGAAATGTCAT
>CAMLLT010000008.1 GCA_946480935.1 uncultured Bartonella sp.
GAAATAAACGAGTTTCTTATACCGGACTCTCCTGTCGAGTGCGACTCCTCTTTTGAGCTTTTACGCCAAAAAAATGGTGAATTTTCCCAATCCAAGTCAACTTCAGGACACACCATAAAAGACCAAAACCGGTTGAAATCCAAAACTTTGTTTTTCACGAAACTGTCGTTGAAAAATTCTTTTGACCATTCGCTGCATTTTAAAAAAAACAATCGGACGAGCTCCTTCATTCCGACTATATCCCTATCGAAGCGTGTCTTTATCCCCACCGAAAGATGTCATTACACCTACCGGAAGATGTCATCATCTCTATCTATGGAAAGGTATCTTTTTCACTACAGAAAAGTACCTTTATTCCAATGGAAAGGCATCGTTATCCCTATCGAAAAGTGTCGTTATCCCTACCGGAAGATATTTTTGGTTTCCGGCTTTTTCTTCTATCCCGTTCATTTTTACAGACGAGAACGTCAAGGCAAAAAGCCAAGTCTATCAATTGACCCAATCAAGACCATCAAACCGCTTTTATTATTAAAATTTGGCGATAATCTTGATATTCTTTAAATCGATTTAATTAAATGCCGGATATTAACTCAAGTGATTCTCCATTCACCGGATCGAAAGGGGTCAATTAGTTTCGGAACTTGCACTTTATTGCCGAAAACACATTTTTTCGGTCTGAAAAAAGCATTTAGCCACATAAAATTATTTAAATTGTTCAACAATTTTTATCCTTTTGTACAGAGACTGGATGAGAAATATAACATATTGATATTAAACAATATTTTTCGTTTTTATGATTTTACGTAAAGCGAATATAGGAAATTTTTTAAGAATAATTTTTTTCTAAAAAACAGGTTGGAAAAACAAATTTTTAAAAATTTTATCTTTTCAATTTAATTTTTTATATCAAAAATATCATAAAAAACAATATGTTATATATTATCGTCGATTTTGTAATTTTTGTTAAAAAGCCTGATTATCGATATTAGTCGACTAAACAGTATTGTCTTTTCCGTATCAACCATTTATTCGTGAACAATTATCGATTGTTCAATAATCACCTTCATTGAACTCACGATAAAAACATAACGTGTTACTGGTCACTAATCGGATCACATTGTCATTGGAATGTAACATCTGTGCAACGTTTTCCTGTCCATCTGGTGGGGGCTTCGACTGCTTGAACATGAGACGCTTTGGTTTTTCAGGTTGCGTTCTGTCGATATCTATGGGAGGCAGTTCATGCTAAACATTTTTAAACACGCGCCAAACAAACCGCGTGTCCCTGAAGCGGAAATCGACCCGCTTTATCGTCGTCTGCGTTGGCAGATTTTCTTCGGGATATTCTTCGGTTATGCCGCCTATTATCTCGTACGTAAAAATTTTGCTCTGGCTATGCCTTCTCTGGTTGAACAAGGCTTTACCCGTGGTGATTTGGGTTTTGCCTTGTCGGCTGTTTCTGTAGCTTATGGTATTTCAAAATTTATTATGGGGGCAGTCTCGGACCGCTCCAATCCGCGCGTTTTCCTGCCCGTCGGTTTGATTCTCGCGTCAGTTGTTATGCTGATCATGGGCTTTGTTCCATGGGCTACATCAAGCATTGCCGTCATGTTCGTGTTGCTTTTCATTTGTGGCTGGTTTCAAGGCATGGGGTGGCCTCCATGCGGGCGCACAATGGTGCACTGGTGGTCACAAAAAGAACGTGGCAGTATCGTTTCTTTGTGGAACTGCGCCCATAATGTTGGTGGTGGTCTTCCTCCAATCCTCTTCATGCTTGGCATGGCATGGTTCAACGATTGGCATGCAGCCTTTTATATGCCTGCTTTTGCTGCCATTCTGGTTGCCATTTTCGCCTTTGCAATGATGCGCGATACACCGCAATCTTGCGGCCTGCCGCCAATTGAAGAATATAAAAACGATTATCCGGAAAACTATTCGGAAAAGAACGAGGTCGAACTCACAACCAAGCAGATTTTTACCCAATATGTTTTGCCGAACAAGCTCTTGTGGTATATCGCTTTTGCCAATGTCTTCGTTTATCTCTTGCGCTATGGCGTTCTCGACTGGTCGCCGACTTACTTGAAAGAAGTCAAGCATTTTGCAGTCGACCGGTCTTCCTGGGCTTATTTCTTCTATGAATATGCAGGCATTCCAGGCACACTTCTTTGCGGCTGGATGTCCGATAAGGTCTTCCACGGCAACCGTGGTGCAACCGGCGTTTTCTTCATGACATTGGTGACCATTGCCACCATTATTTACTGGCTCAACCCTGAAGGCCACCCCAATATTGATATGATCTGCATGGTTGTTATCGGCTTTTTGATTTATGGGCCTGTTATGCTGATCGGTCTTCACGCACTTGAACTGGCACCGAAGAAAGCGGCTGGTACTGCTGCAGGTTTCACCGGTCTTTTCGGTTACCTTGGTGGTTCGGTTGCTGCTAGCGCGATCGTTGGTTACACTGTCGACTATTTCGGCTGGAACGGTGGTTTCCTTCTCATGATCGGTGGCGGTGTCATCGCTGTCATCCTCCTTGCTATCGAAATGGTTGGCGAACGCAAGCAGCATAGAGAGCAAGCACACTGATCGGCGTTCATCCGGTAAAGTGACGCAATTATAAAAAATGACGCCACTCACAAAGAAGGCGTCTTTCACAGAAAAAAGTGTTTTATAAAAGCACTCTCTAAGCATGTTGCTGACGAGATTGGTGCTGAAGGATTCAACCTTCAGCACCACCGCCAATAACAATGCCGCCGACAAAGTTGGTATTGTTCACCGACTTCTCGGATAAGAGAGTTAGCTATCTTCATCCCTGATATTTATAAAAGTTGAGCTTTCCCGTAAAACTATGGGAAATCCTACTCACTTAAAGACGCTTTTACGCTAACCCGAATGATTTGGAACACTCATCCCGTCTGTTCCTGATTGTGTTCATTCTATCCGCGTTTCATCCGGCTCTGTCCCACCGGATAAGTATTGCTACAAAGCTGATGGAACCTTGGATAAAACTCTGTAACTTATCGTAATATCAAGCCTGAAATGGATAAGCGAACGGGTGCGCGAGCTTTTGTTATTTTCAAAATATTGCATATGAAAAGGCCATCTTCCTCATATCAAAGGACGGGGATTTTTCAGATATAAGCGCCTGATCGCATCAGCCGCCTTATAAGCAAGAGCACCAACAGTTCCGGTCGGATTATAACCGGGATTTTGCGGAAAAGCCGAAGCGCCGACAACAAACAGATTATGCACATCCCAATTTTGAAGATATTTATTGACGCTGCTATTTTCCGGATCGGCTCCCATGATAAAGCCGCCGACAACGTGGGAAGATTGGTATGGTGCCGAATTCCAATGCCCTTTCGATGGCTGTTGTACAATCTGATCAGGTCCCATTGCCTTTGCAATCTCTGCAACTTTTCCGGTACAATAAAGCGCCATTTTTCGTTCATTATCGGTATAATCATAAGTTATACGCAAAAGCGGCCGTCCGTGCGGATCCTTATATGTCGGGTCAAGAGACAGATAATTTACCGGTGACGAATAATTCGATGCTTCACAACCGATCGACATTGTGGACAGATAATGTTTCACCGTGGCAGCTTTCCACTTTTTCCCCCATCTTGGCGTATCTGGAGGAACCGGTCGGAATGCGATGGGAGCTCCGCCAATCGGCGTTACACGAACACTGCCACCGCCAAAAAAGCCAAGCCCCGAATGGTCGAAATTGTCATTATTGAAATCGTCAATGCCCATGCCGACAGCACCTGCGCCAATGAAAGGATTGAAAATGGTTTTGTTATTGAAAAACAATTGAACATTATTGGCCGTCTGGTACGCATAATTGCGGCCGGTTGTACCGCTCCGGTCTATCGGGTTATATGCCTTACCAACGCCTGAAAGCAGCATAAGGCGCACATTTTCAAGTGTGAAAGCCGCGACCACCACAATATCGGCCGGCTGCTCATATTCTATTCCCTCTTCATCAATAAAGCGGATTCCTGTTGCGCGCTTTCCATCGCTATCCAGCATGACCTGCAAGACCTCGCTATTTACTCTCGCTGTGAAGTTTTTCTTCAGCATCAATGCAGGGATGATACAGGTGAGCGCACTTGCTTTGGAATAATTTGCGCAACCGTAATTTGTGCAGAAGCCACAAAATGTACAAGGAGGCAAACTCACTCCGAGCTCGTTTGTATAGGCTTGCGAGAGAAGCGAAGAGGGAACAGGAAAACAGTTATATCCCATTTTTTCGGCTGTTTCAGCAAACAATGCCGGCCCATAAGGCTGATCCATCGGAGGCGTTGGATAGTCGCCTGAACGTGGCCCCTCGAACATATTGCCACCACGAATTTTTTTACCCTCGATATTTCCCGCTTTTCCCGAGGTTCCACAAAGTTTTTCGAACCTGTTATAGAAGGGTTCCATCTCTTGCCAATCGGTTCCCCAGTCCTGCAAGGAAAGAAAATCCGGAATGGCCCCTTTGCCATATCGTTCTTCAAGATGGCTTCTCAAACGAAATTCTTCAGGCTGAAAGCGGAATGTAATTCCCGCCCAGTGAAGACCTGCACCGCCAATGCCATTGCCGGGATGGAATGACCCCCAATGGCGCATAGGCAAAGCCGTTTCTGAAACGTTATTTCTAACTGTCACAGCACTTTGACGCGGTTCTACCATCAATTCCTGACGGTCGTTATAACGCAATTCGTCGGGAACTGTTGTTATGTTGAAATCGCGTGCGGTATCACGCCATGGCCCCCGCTCGAAACCGACAACGGTCAGGCCTTCATCAGCCAATTCGTTGGCAATAATAGCACCAGCCCAGCCAAGACCGACTATCACTGCATCGACTTCAGGCAATTTTTGCGCCATGTCTTAACCCCTTCCCCGTTTAATCCGGTAATTTGGCAATACTCACCGGTTCAATATCAAGCTTTTGATTATGTTGATGAATAAAGGCGCGATAATCGTAACGCGCCCCCGGAAAACCCAACATTTTCCAACTGACCATATTTTTATTGCCCCCATAAATCGGATCGGCAAAAAAACCTTCCATAGTGTTTTGCAACACAATTTCAAAAAACGATTTCGCATCTATTCCCTGAAAGGCGATATTGCCTTCTTCCATGTCGTGTAAAACACGATCACGTTGTTCGGGAGCCAAAGCGATAAATGACTGACCCAAATTGCTTGCGCAATATTCACTCAAAGCTTTTAACCCCAAGCGATAACGCTCGCGCGGTGTGAGAGAAGATTGGTCACCTTGGAGGGGCGTACCTTCCATGAAGGGAGCTGCCATATAATATTTTGCAAAATCGCCGTATTTACCGGCAAGTTGCCTGTCGATAAATTCGACACAGCCCGCTTCTTTTCCGCTGATACTTAAAGCATCAGCCGGTATCAACTGTTCAACAATTGCTCCGAGAAGTTCAACTTCACCTTCCGTCAGGAAATACCATTTTCCGGCCGGAAAAACCTCCGGCATACTGACATCGCCGGCAATCCAGTCGGGTATTGCGTTTACTACAGAAGCGAAGCTTGGAATGGTTGGTGTGAATGTCAAAAATGCTGCACCAGCCATCAAAAAATGTCGGCGAGAAAATCGGGCGGCGCTGTTTTTCATGCTCTTTTCCTTTACAAGAATGCGATGACGGGATTGGTCATTTATTTACCCGTCACCGCGGCTTGTCTTGCGTGCTTCGAAAACCACATCTTTTCCGATCGGCGCGGCACTATTGCCCCAACTATTTCTGATGTAATTGAGCACCGCCGCGATATCTTCATCTGATAAAGTGTTGCGAAAACTTGGCATGGCAGGTGCCGTCGGGCGCTTTTCTGTAGCGGTGGCGCGGTTGCCATTCAAAACCGCCATAACCGGATTTGTTAAATTCCGCCCATCTATACTGCTTGGTTTTAAAAAAGCAGGCGCAATATTTTTCGTTCCTTCACCTTGAACGCCATGACAGGCACTGCAATGAGCGCTGAATATCAAAGCCCCTTTTTGTATTTCCGGACTATCCGGCGCCATTGCCTTTTTTACGCCTGCCTCGCCGGAGCCGGAGATGGATTGTAGATAGGTTGCGATTGCCTGCAGATCTTTTTCATCCACATGCTGGAGCGAATTGCTGACAGCTGCGCCCATCGGACCGGTGGCAAATGCATGGGCGTTATTACCCGTTTTTAGATATTGGACCACTTCCTCATTTTTCCATGCTCCGATACCATTCGCGCTATCGGAGGTTATTTCCGGCGCGTACCAGCCTTGCAGCACTGCTCCCTGATAAAGCTTGTTTAATTTATCGGCACCAAATATATTTTTCGGTGTGTGGCACATGCCGCAATGGCCCAAACCTTCAACAAGATAAGCCCCTCTGTTCCATTCATCTGTTTGTTGACGATCGGGAACAAAACCATCCTTTTCAAAAAATAACGTGTTCCATCCAATAACGAGAAAGCGGATATTGAAAGGAAATTTAAGATCATTTTTCGGCAATGAAGCTTTAACGGGCGGTAGAGTAAAAAGATAGGCTTTGATTGCCAGAATATCCTCATTGCCCACTTTCGCAAAATTCGGATAAGGCATTGCCGGATAAAGGAATTTTCCTCCTCTTGACCGGCCATATTTGACAGCATTGATGAAATCCTGATCGCTCCAATCACCAATGCCGGTTTGTCTGTCTGGCGTGATATTACCGGCAGTAATTTTCCCGAAAGGGGTGAGCAGCGGTTCACCACCTGAAAAGTCCGCTTTACCTTTTTTACTGTGACAAGCGACACAATCGCCAACGCGGGCAAGATAAGCACCCCATTCGATTTCTGTTCTTTTTATTCCGGATAAAGAGAGGGATGCCACGCCATCAATCGCTGGCCGCAAATTAATATAACCGACAATAGATAATAGAATGACAATAAAAAATATCGATGCAAACAGGAAATAGCGTTTCATAAACAATAACCTTTCCCGCTGCTACAATTTCGATTCAAGATTTCTTACATCAACCGGATAACTTCCGATAAAAGACGCTTTGAAAGCGCAATTTTCCTTTATTTTCTCTCCATCATGGAATTAGATAATTTTACTCTTCAAAAAATCAAATATTTTATCGGAAATGCGCCCAATGCACGCCGTCTCCGTGTATTAAATCATCATTTTTTCTTTGTTACCGATCGAGGCCGCAATTCGTAACGACCAATCGTTTTCCGCACACTGAAAGCTCCAAGAATGAATAGCTAAAGTCAATGTAATTTCGATTTTTTCGATTAATTGAATAGATTATTTTTAATAATATAATCCGAATTTTAATTTTAAAATGAAAAATTAAAAATATGAAACTGGTAATATCCAAAATAAATCATAATTTTAATCTATTTCAAATATAATAATGAAAAAATAATTATTTTTAAAATATCAATTCCTGAAAATCGATTTAAATTATTTTGACATGAAAGCATAAAATTCAATGATCGGAAAGAGCGGACAGCACCTATAAAGCTGAAAATCGGTATCACCCGCAATTTCAGCGTTGATGCACCATATAACGGGCATCTTCACTATAAGTCAGTAATTTCCGTTTCAACATTTCTGAAACTTCCACCGTTTTAAAACCGTTCTTCTGCCAAAAAGGTTGTGACCCATGAACAGCAACAAGGGAAAGTTTTTCGAGTTTTTCCCGCTCAGCAACAGCAACCAGAAGTTCAACCGCTTTTTTGCCATTTCCGCCGCCTTGCGCTTCGGGCAATAAAGCAAGATCGTGAATATAGAGCGTATCACATTTTTCCGGAAGTTTATGAAGCAGACAATCAAGAGCAGGAATGGAATTCATTTTGTACGGATGGGCAAGGCAATAACCAAAAACGCTCCATTCCCTTAAGCTTGCCCCTTTGTCTGATAATATAAAGCAGGACAAAGGAGAAAGCCGGAATTTTTCTTCAAGCACGGCATCCTCTTCCGGAAAATCCGGATGACAAAGTGAAGCGATCCGGCAGACATCTGCCAGATCGCTTTCTTTCATTGGACGCCAAGATTTCACGGTTCAATCAACCGTTTGCGACATCGAATTCCAGAGGTTGGGTGTGTTTGATACCCTTTATCTTGCGCAATTCATCAAGCACTTTATCGGGAATACGAGCATCAAGATAAAGAAGCGCAATCGCGTCACCACCCGGTTCATTACGTCCCAGAGCGAAGTTTGCGATATTCACGCCGGATTTTCCGCAAATTGTACCGATTGTACCGATAATTCCCGGTGTGTCGGTATTGGTGATATAAAGCATATGCGGGCCGACCTCGGCATCAAGATTGATACCCTTGATCTGGATAAAGCGCGGTTTGCCGTCAACAAAGCAGGTTCCGGCAATCGAACGTGTGCGCTTCGATGTTTTGACTGTCAGTTTGATATAGCCGTCAAAAATACCGGATTTATCGCGCTTGACCTCGGAAAGAATAATACCGCGTTCTTTAACGAGAACCGGTGCCGATACCATGTTGACATCGGCAAGTTGCGGGCGGATGAGACCGGCCAATGCGGCACTGATGAGCGCACGCGTATTCATGGTAGCGGTTGAACCGTCAAACAGAATCTCGACTTCCTTGATATCTTCCTCGGTCGATTGGCCAACAAATGCACCAAGAACTTCAGCAAGTTTGACAAACGGCTTCAAGCGCGGTGCTTCTTCTGCCGTAATTGAAGGCATATTAATCGCGTTGCTGACAGCACCATTGATGAGATAATCCGACATTTGTTCGGCAACCTGAATAGCAACGTTTTCCTGTGCCTCGGTTGTCGACGCACCGAGGTGCGGCGTGCAAACGACATTATCAAGGCTGAAGAGAGGATCATCGGCAGCCGGTGGCTCGACTTCATAAACGTCAACCGCAGCACCTGCAATTTTGCCCGACTTCAAAGCTTCAACAAGATCTTTTTCGACAACCAGCGCACCGCGTGCACAATTGATAAGTCTTACGCCTTTCTTCATCTTGGCGATCGTTTCGGCATTGATGATATGGCGTGTCTTATCGGTGAGTGGTGTGTGTAATGTGATAAAATCAGCGCGCTTCAACAAATCGTCCAATTCAACCTTTTCGACTCCGAGTTCTTTGGCACGGGCATCCGAAAGGAACGGGTCATAGGCAATCACTTTCATCTTCAAGCCGACACCGCGGGTTGCAACAATCGAACCGATATTGCCACAGCCGATAATGCCGAGAGTTTTGCCGGTGATTTCAACACCCATAAAGCGGCTTTTTTCCCATTTACCAGCCTTGGTCGATTTATCGGCGGCAGGCAATTCACGGGCAACAGCAAACATCAATGCAATGGCATGTTCTGCGGTTGTGATCGAATTGCCAAATGGCGTATTCATAACAATAATACCGCGCCGTGAAGCGGCCGGAATATCAACATTGTCAACGCCGATACCGGCACGACCGACAACTTTCAGGTTTTTCGCAGCGGCAATAAGTTTTTCCGTTACTTTGGTTGCCGAACGGATAGCCAAACCATCATATTGATCAATAACTTCAAGAAGCTTTTCTTTGTCTTTACCGAGTTCCGGTTTGTAATCGACCTCAACGCCGCGATCTTTGAAAATCTGGACAGCGGTCGGGGATAATTTATCAGATACGAGTACACGAGGTGCCATTATGGCCTCCAAAAATTTTGTAAAATGGGGGAATGAGCGGCCTTGAAACAAGCCGCTACAAGGGAATCTTAATTTTTAAAGAGCTGCTTTTTCAGCCTTGAAAGCCCAGTCGAGCCATTCCGTCAATGCCTGAAGATCGGCGGCCTCGATTGTGGCACCAGCCCAGATACGCAAACCTGACGGTGCATCGCGATAGGCCCCTATGTCATGGGCAACACCGGCTTTTTCCAGACGGTTGACAATAGCCTTGGCAAATGCTGCCTGCTTGTCTGCATCAAGTTTAGCCACTGCCGGATCGACAATTTTGAAGCATACGGAAGTGTTCGAGCGGGTCGCCGGTTCTTTCGCCAGAAATTCGATCCACGGCGTTTTGGTAACGAACTTGTCAAGAACAGCAAAATTCTCGTCAGCCCGTTTCATCAAAGTTTTCAGACCGCCAATCGACTTTGCCCATTTCAATGCATCAAGGTAATCCTCGACACAAAGCATAGATGGCGTATTGATTGTTGCGCCCTCGAAAATACCTTCAATGAGTTTTCCACCTTTTGTCATGCGGAAAATTTTTGGCAGCGGCCATGCGGGCGTATAGGTTTCAAGACGTTCTACCGCACGTGGCCCCAGAATAAGCACACCGTGTGCACCCTCGCCACCCAGCACTTTTTGCCAGGAGAATGTTACAACATCAAGTTTCGAGAAATCGAGGTTTTGTGCAAATGCAGCGGATGTTGCGTCGCAAATCGTAAGCCCCTTACGATCAGCCGGAATAAAATCGGCATTAGGAACGCGCACGCCGGAGGTTGTTCCATTCCATGTGAAAACAACATCACGATCAAAATCGACTTTGGTCAAATCCGGTAATTCACCGTAAGGCGCTTCCAACTTGCGCACATCGGTCAATTTCAATTGTTTGACAACATCTGTTACCCAGCCCGAACCGAAGCTTTCCCATGCCAGCATGTCAACGCCACGTGCTCCAAGCAGTGACCACAGTGCCATTTCAACAGCACCGGTATCGGATGCGGGAACAATGCCGATACGATAATTTGCAGGAACTTCCAGCACTTCGCGGGTGAGGTTGATTGCCTCTGCCAGCTTGGCTTTACCAATTTTTGCACGATGTGAACGGCCAACCGGCGCATCAGCAAGCGCTTCAACCGTCCAACCAGGACGCTTTGCACAGGGACCAGAAGAGAAATTGGGATTGTTCGGGCGTACGCCCGGCTCGTTTAGATTTGTCATAATATTCTACCCTTTCAGATAGCTCGCCTCTCGTTGGGAAGAGGTGGCCCGCTGACGTGATTATCCGAAAGGCACTTTCAACACAAGTAAAAAAATAGATTATCACAAATTATTTAATCTGAGCCGCTTTTAGACAGAGTTTTTCAATGTATTTTTGAAGTGTTATTTTTCCTCTCTCTATTTTATTCAATGGCGGCCAATCACCACTTATTGTCTTTAACGCCATCGCAGTAAATGACATTGCACTTGATTTCGAGAAAGAAAGAGAAAGATAATAATTTTCAATATCTTCCCTGTTCACCACTTCAAGCTTCACTCGCTTTCCGAGTGCCGTTTCAAAAGCGGATGCGACATCTTGAACCGTGTAACGTTCCGGCCCTTCAACATAATGAATGCCAGCCTTTCCAACTTCAACAAGCCTTGTCAAATAATCGGCAATATCGCGGGGAGCGACCATCGGAATAATAGAATGGGAGGGATAAATAGTGGTCAAACATCCTTTTTCGATAATTTCGTTGAGAGCAAAATCCCAATTGGACATATAAAAGCCTGCGCGAACAATCAGCGCTTCCGGATAAATCTCTTTAACTTTTTCTTCCAATAAATAAAGGCTGCCTAAATCTCCGATATGGTCACTTGCTTGAGCTCCATAAGTCGACTGCACAATGACTTTTTCAAGATTGGTGTTTTCGAGTGCGCGCGTCATCGCAGCAATTGTTCTGCGCTCTTCAAGATCAACATCATAAACAGGATTGGCTGGGGGATTAAGGATATAAAGGCCGCTCGCCTGCTTCAAAACCTCATGGAACAAACGATCGTCGGAAATATCAATTTCCGCTAATTGCGCACCAAGCTTGACAAGGTTTTCAGCGCGTTTTCCAGAACGGGTTACCACTGTCACATCCCTCCCCGAACGAAGCAGATTCTTAGCGAGCTCCGAACCGATATGGCCGGTTGCCCCCATCACGACAAACATGATTCACCTCTCTTTCAAAAACGTTAGCCTATCAGATAACGATAATCATTCTTGTCGGAAAGGACTAATAAAACTATGATGGGCATTCAAACGGGAAGGGCACGGAATGAAACAATTGCATTGGAAAAAAAGCTTAAGCCTTATAATCATTCCGCTTTTGTTTTTAAGCGGTTGCCAATCGGTTCCCAAGCTCAAATCACCCGATAATATTTACGAGTTCAACACCCGCCCGACAAATGAAGTTGGCATTCCGGCCGATGTCCTGAGGCGTGCCGCTTTTACGGCAGAACGTCGCGGCTATCGTTATTTTACAATCAATGACACGTCCGAAGGTGCACAAACTTCAAAAATGCCGACTTTCGGCATTAATTACGGACGTGATCCTTATGGCTTTTCTGACCCCGGCGCCGACAGTACGGGGGGCGGAATTTCAATGGATTTACCATTGAATACTCGTCGCATCCATTGGGTTGTCACCATGATGCATACGCCCGAAGCACAATCGACCAAAGTTTATGATGTAACCGAGGTTATTTCCAAATAGCTGTTTTCAACAAGTTGGTCACTTCAAGTTCAAGATAAAAATTGCGTTTTATAGAAAAACTGCTGTCATATAGCGGTGAGAAGAACAATAATTTCATCAAAACTTTGGGATGGCAATCATTTGCAAAATTCATCTTTAAAAAAAGCCGTAATGCAGCGCATGGAAGGCAGCGCTTCGTTCAGCACGGTTTATAAAGATCAACGGTCATCTTTGGAAAAACTGTATCAATCCGGCTCGTTGAAATTACGTTTTCCGCTTTATTCCGACAACCATTTCGAGGCTGTGCAAATCAATACGGCAGGCGGTGTGACCGGTGGCGACAAGCTTTTCTGGAAATGCGAACTCGGTGAAAAAACAAAAGCAACCATCACCACACAGGCCGCCGAAAAAATATATCGCTCGCTTGATGGTATGCCGGCCGAAATCGATATTTCGCTAAATTTAAGGAAAAACTCGACATTGTTCTGGCTCCCGCAGGAAACAATTTTTTTCAATCGTGGCGCAATAAAACGCAAAATCACCGTCGAGATGGAAGAAGGTGCAGCTCTTCTTCTGGTAGAAGCTTTTGTTTTCGGCCGGAAATTAATGGGAGAGAAAGTTGTCAACGGCTTTATTGATGACGAGTGGCAGGTGCGTTTAAAAAATAAGCTTGTCCATTTTGAAGCCTTTAAAATCAATGGCAATATTTTACAGCAATCAACCCGCCCTGCAATTTTCAACGCCAATCAGGCCATTGCCACAATTCTTTACATTGCCGATGATTATCTGAGCCACGAAGCGGCTGCGAGAGAGATTATCGGACAATCCGGCGGGGTCTCTGCGTGGAATGGCAAGTTTCTTGCAAGGATGATTGAAAAGGACTCCTATTCTTTGAGGGAAAAACTTGTTCCTTTGGTAAAACTGCTAACAAAAGGTGCAGATGTGCCGAAATTTTGGTCAATTTAACTATGGGTGAATAATGATACTTACCGAAAGAGAAAAAGACAAATTGTTGATCTCGATGGCTGCAATGGTTGCTCGCAAACGACTTGAACGGGGAGTGAAGCTCAATCATCCGGAAGCTGTTGCACTGATTAGCGATTTTGTCGTGGAAGGTGCGCGCGACGGCCGCACTGTCGCCGATCTCATGGAACAAGGTGCTTATGTATTGCGCCGCGATCAGGTCATGGAAGGCATTCCTGAAATGATTGAAGACATTCAGGTCGAAGCAACATTTCCCGACGGTACAAAACTTGTCACTGTCCACCATCCGATCCGTTAAGCCCGACAATTGAAAAATATAAAACGATAAAGAGGGGAACTCTCATGAAACTCTTGTCAAGATCGACAATCATAACAGCTTTGATGATTTTAACATCGACACCGGCTTTTGCCCACCTTACCGGTGTTCCGCATGACCATAGCTCTTTTACAAGCGGCTTTTTACATCCGTTAACCGGATTCGATCATATTCTTGTCATGGTTGCAGTCGGCCTATGGGCAGCTCAACTCGGTGGAAAATCGATCCTCGCAGTTCCGGCAAGTTTTGTTGTGTGTATGGCAATCGGTTTTTGGCTTGCCACAAAAGGCATTGCCCTACCTTATGTCGAACCGGTCATTCTTGCTTCCGTTATTGCAATGGGGCTCTTTGCGGCAATGGCCGTTCATCTTCCCATTATGCCGGCCATGCTCGTCGTCGGTGCTTTTGCGGTTTTTCATGGTTATGCGCATGGTCTGGAACTCGAAAATTCGGAAGCCTATGCTTACGGAATCGGTTTTTCTGTTGCCACAGCATTGCTTCACGGCGTCGGTATTACAATCGGCTTGGGAGCAGATAAAATTTTTGGCCAGTCGAATGGCGCAACGGCAATCAGAATCGGCGGCGTTGCGACCACTCTTGCAGGACTTTATCTGGCATTTGCTGCCGCATGACATCGAATTCCCGCCACCCGTTCTAACAATCGGAAAGAAATATGATGGTTCCCGGAGAAATGATTACAGAAGCAGGCGATATTGAAATGAATGCCGGCCGTAGCGCGATAAAACTCAAAGTCGGCAATAGCGGTGGCCGCCCTATTCAAGTGGGGTCGCATTATCATTTTTATGAAGCCAATCCTGCCCTTCAATTCGACCGTGAAAAAGCCCGTGGAATGCGCCTTGATATTCCGGCCGGTACCGCAGTCCGGTTTGAACCCGGACAGGAAAAAGATGTTTTCCTCATACCATTAGCAGGAAAACGTCGCATTTTCGGTTTTCGTGCAAAAATTCAGGGGGATCTTTGATGAGCCACAAAATTTCGCGTGCTGCTTATGCGCAAATGTTCGGGCCTACAAAAGGTGACCATATCCGCCTTGCCGATACAGACCTTTTTGTAACTGTCGAAGATGACAAGACAACTTATGGCGAGGAAGTCAAATTCGGTGGCGGTAAAGTTATCCGCGACGGGATGGGACAAAGCCAGTATTCACGTGAACAAGGGGCTATGGATACAGTTATCACCAATGCCCTTATTGTCGATTATACCGGCATCTACAAAGCCGATATCGGTTTGAAAGACGGACTTATCGAAAAAATCGGTAAAGCCGGTAACCCCGATATTCAACCAAATGTCGATATCATCATTGGTCCTGCAACCGAAATTATTGCGGCGGAGGGAAAAATTGTAACCGCTGGCGGAATTGATTCACACATTCATTTCATTTGCCCCCAGCAGGTCAACGAAGCACTCTATTCCGGCGTTACAACCATGTTTGGCGGTGGCACGGGGCCCGCGCACGGAACGCTTGCGACCACCTGCACACCGGGCCCTTGGCACTTGGCGCGCATGATACAGGCGGTAGACAGCTTGCCAATGAATATCGGCCTTGCCGGTAAAGGCAATTCGTCTTCCCCTGCTGCTTTGATCGAAATGGTCAATGCCGGTGCTTCTTCTCTCAAACTTCATGAAGATTGGGGGTCGACTCCGGCGGCAATCGACAATTGTTTGAGCGTTGCCGATGATTATGATGTGCAGGTTATGATCCACACCGATACATTGAATGAAGCGGGGTTTGTTGAAGATACAATTGCGGCATTCAAAGGCCGGACAATCCACGCCTTCCATACAGAAGGTGCCGGCGGGGGTCATGCTCCCGATATTATCCGTGTTTGCGGGTTTGAAAATGTATTGCCTGCCTCCACCAACCCGACACGCCCCTATACGGAAAACACCATTGCCGAACATCTCGATATGCTCATGGTCTGTCACCACTTGTCGGCAAAAATACCCGAAGATGTCGCCTTTGCCGAAAGCCGTATACGCAAGGAAACAATCGCGGCCGAAGATATTCTGCATGATCTCGGCGCGTTTTCTATTATCTCGTCGGATAGTCAGGCCATGGGGCGTGTCGGAGAAGTCATTATCCGCACATGGCAGACTGCCGATAAAATGAAAAAACAGCGTGGTTATTTGGGCAACGATAGCGGGTTCAACGATAATGAACGCGTGAAACGCTATATTGCAAAATACACAATCAATCCGGCCATTGCACAAGGAATCGGCCATGTCACCGGTTCGATAGAAACCGGTAAACGTGCCGATATTGTCATCTGGTCTCCAGCCTTTTTCGGTGTAAAACCGGAGATGGTTTTGCTTGGCGGAATGATCGCGGCTTCCCCGATGGGTGACCCCAATGCATCTATTGCAACACCGCAACCGGTTCACTTCCGGCCAATGTTCGGCGCTCTCGGAAAGGCTGTCAAACACACATCTCTCACCTTTACCAGCAAAGCCGCCATTGATAATGGGCTCGCCGAAAAGCTAGGGCTTGAAAAGGAACTCGTTGCCGTCAAAAACACCCGCACAATTTCCAAAAAATCCATGAAACTCAATTCTGCAACGCCGCATATTGACGTTGACCCTGAAACTTATGAAGTGCGCGCAGATGGTGAATTATTAACCTGCGAACCGGCAAAGATACTTCCGATGGCACAACGCTATTTCCTTTATTGAGGTTTAAATGTCCTATAAAACTTTTCGAGCAACAAAATATATACCAGCATCCGATGCCAAAGGGGGTGAAACTTCAGGTGCGCTTTCACTTTCCCATGACGAACGCCATATCCGCCGTAAATTACTTCATTTTGCCAATGGCGATATGATTATGGTGGATTTGAAAGAACCCGTCCATCTCAAAGAAGGGGATGTTCTTGAGGCAGAAAACGGTGAATATTTTCTCATCCACGCAGCCAATGAACCACTTTATTCTGTCAAAGCGGCAACTCCCCTTGAGCTTACCCGACTTGCCTGGCATTTGGGCAACCGTCATCAAACTGTCGAAATCAAAGAAAACACGATTTTCGTGTCTCGCGATCCGGTTATTCGCGCTATGCTTGAAGGTTTAGGCGCAACCATTGAGGAGATCGAGGCTCCTTTTCAACCTCTCCACGGAGCTTATCACGACCATGCGGGGCACCATCATTAATGTTGCAGGGTGACGCCTCTTTACTGCGCTTGATGACGCTTTTTTCGCCGGTCTTTCCGGTCGGAGGCTTTGCCTATAGCCATGGTCTCGAACAGGCCGTCCATGAAAATTTTATCACAAATGCCGAAGATTTGTTTGATTGGCTTGATGCTCTTGCCAATCACGGATCTCTCCATAATGATGTGGTTTTCATTTCCGAAGCATGGAGATCAACAGATCAAGGAAAATCCATTATTGCGCTTGTCGAAATAGCCAATGCGAATGCTACCTCGAAAGAACGCTTTCTGGAAATTGATTTACAAGGCCGTGCTTTTTGTACCTCAGTTGCCCAAACCGGTTTTTCAAAAGAAATCTATAAAGCTCTTCCCTATCCGGTTGCTGTCGGCGTTCTCGGACACCAATTGGAAATTTCATTGTCATCTGTCCTGACAGCCTATCTCCACACATTTCTGTCAAATCTGGTGCAGGCAGCTATAAGACTTGTTCCGCTTGGCCAAAGCGACGGAGTCAAAATAATGGCAAAGCTCGAAAAGACAATTCTTGCTATCACCGATAACAGCGATAAGCTTACACTTGATAATCTCGGTTCATGTTGTTTTCTATCCGACATCATGGCAATGCGCCACGAAACACTTTATTCAAGGATTTTCCGTTCATGACATCTTCTTATTCACCAAACGGCCCGTTACGTATCGGCATTGGAGGCCCTGTCGGGTCCGGAAAAACAACCTTGACGGAAATGCTTTGCAAAGCTTTGCGCGATCATTATTCGGTCGCCGTTGTTACCAACGATATTTATACAAAAGAAGATGCCCTGATCCTCAATCGTGTGCAGGCACTGCCAGAAGACCGCATCATCGGTGTGGAAACAGGCGGCTGCCCGCACACAGCTATTCGCGAGGATGCAACTGTTAATTTGCAAGCTATTGACGAGCTTTTAAACCGACATCCCGACCTTGATATGATATTTATCGAATCAGGCGGAGATAATCTCGCGGCAACATTTTCCCCCGATCTCGCCGATTTGACGCTTTACGTTATTTCGGTTGCAGAAGGTGAAAAAATACCGCGCAAAGGCGGTCCCGCTATTACGCGCTCTGATTTGCTTATCATCAACAAGAAAGATCTTGCCCCATATGTTCACGCTGATCTTGATGTCATGAAACATGATGCCAAAATCCAGCGCGGCGACAAACCTTTCGTTTTCACGGATATGCTGCGCCGCGAAGGGCTTCAGGATATTATTCGTTTTATCGAACAGGCAGGCGGCTTTAACCGATAAATAAGCAAACGCCCATTTGAAAACCGTTTTTCACGGCTTTAAAAATTTTACTCCCACATGAACAGGCCTTATGGCGTCAAAGAGCTTCAGCAAAGATAAAAAGATATTTGCCGGAATTTCTCTATAAAGTTTTCACGAGAGATATGATCGGAGAAATTAACTGGTACGCCTAAGGGGAATTGAACCCCTGTTTCCGCCGTGAGAGGGCGGCGTCCTGACCGCTAGACGATAGGCGCACGGTGTAAAGCCGCTAATAAGCCTTGTTTACTCAAAGAGCAATGCCAAATCCCCAAAAAAATGAACTTATCGGGGCAAATTTTGAATATTTTTGTTTTGAAGGCTAGACACCTAAAATTTTAATGTTATAAACCCAAGCGCTCCGGTTAAAAAATCGGATTTGCCCAGATAGCTCAGTTGGTAGAGCAGCGGACTGAAAATCCGCGTGTCCGTGGTTCGATTCCGCGTCTGGGCACCATCTTCAATTTTTATTTGTTTAGTTACTATAAGCAGATCGCTTTAACCCCTTGTTTTATCAAATTAAACAATTTCAATAAGAGCTCATAGCTTTCCATTTAAAATCCCGCTCTAGTCTAACTCGGCAACAAACTTTAACCGGATTGCACCAATCGCTTCCCGAATTATCTTGGTCGCTGTCCTGACAATAAAGCCAAGGATAACTCCATCACGATTCTGATTAACGAAAAACGCTCTCTACCCATTGTGCTGTAATCGCCATTTGTTTTGTTTTTGAAATTGTACTTCGTCAGTGATGTATCGGTGGTGTTATTCGACAGGGTCAAAATTGATACAGCGCAATAAAGAGCGCTAGCGATCCGGTTGCAAAAGGATCCATTACTCATAGAACTCACACATGTCGGGCACATAGAACATGTTGAACATATGTAATAAAAAGATAGCTATCGAAATTTTGTAGGTTATTTCAAAAAACTGGACTGGTGTTACGGCAATAGATAGAAAAATTACGAATATTATTCTGACAAAATGTTTCGGCTTTCAATCAAACCCCAAAGACTTAATATGGTAATTGTGACATGTTGCAGTAATTGTTTGCCCCCCCCCGATTTATCGTCATTTTTGTTTTTGCTTTTTCAGGCTCCAAATCGACTTTATTACATCCGATCTTTGCATCACTCCGAAAGAAACATAAAGTATAGTCCTTATTCATTTTAGATAAAAATATATAATATCTTCAACAAAACAATTTTTCGATTTATAATTTTAATTTTCAAATTAAATAAATAAATTTATTTAATTATTACAAACTTTTAAAAAATAATTTTTATATATGATAACCAAGCAATCTGGATAAATGGTGAGACATTTGTGTTATTTGAGCACCAATAATCCGTTTTTGTTCGTCGGTAGCCTCTTGTTCCATCAAACTGATAGCTATACCAGCTATCGCTTTTCCTGTGTGATTTTTAATAGCTCCTCCAAGACAAATCATTCCGTCACGTATTTGACCATTATCTATAGAAAAACCGCGTTTACGAGTGGCAACTACCTCCTGCATGAATGTAGACCATTCCGATATGCTATGATCTGTTAATGGTTCAGGCAAAGTATATGTTTTTGCAAACGCTTCCAGTTCCGAATCCGGCCAGGTAGCTAACATCGCTTTACCGGTTGCGGTAAAAATCATTGGTAACCGCATACCAATCTTGAAAGTGAAACCGAGTGGTGCATTGCTATTTCGGCACGCTATATAGATGACTTCATGTTTTTCCGGTACCGATAAAGTCAACGTATAGGCTAAGAGCTCTTTTTTCTCGACAGAAATATTGTTGAACGCTTCAAGTAAATCGACGTTTGCCAAAAACCCAGATCCCCATTTGGATAACCGTGGCCCTAAGGTAAATGTACCATCTATGCATCGCTGGAGCATCTCCAGTTCCAGCATGACATGGAGCAGACCATGTCCCGTACTTTTCGGTATTCTCAAGCGTTTCACAATATCGGCGGCAGTTAAACTGTGCGTATTTTCTTGCAGTAAATCAAGAATTTGTACTGCTCTGCGCAAAGCAGGGATATTGTAACTTTTTATATTATTCACAGGATATCCTTTCTATTGACAAACTGATATGTCTTACGCAATATACAGAATATTGGAAGCGGTTCATTATAATGAACTACTTATAAATTGAAAAAATTAGGGGGGCAATCTTAAATAATTTCGCCAATTCAATTATTCCTTTGAATATTAAAATTATGACGGCAAAGAAAATTGCTTGTCCGTTTTCTTGATGCGACAGAGTGATGTTTTATAAAATTCGGTTCGTATACCCGATTTTTTTAACATAAAATTATAAAGTGAAGAGTTTTAAATTCAACAAAACCTTAATAATGCAATTCAGAGGCGAATTATTTGATAATAAAACTGTAATTTAAAATATATCCTATATGCAACTTGATCAATTTGGGAGGAGAGATCATGTCAGATATACTTTCGACGGAGAAAAGCGAAACATCGCCACCCGTCAACATAAAAAAAGTCGTTGCTGCTTCCATGGCAGGTACAATTGCCGAATGGTACGAATTTTTTATTTATGGCGTTTCAAGTACACTGGTTTTCGGAACGCTATTTTTTCCGAAAGTGGATAGCCCTCTTACCGGAATCATTGCAGCATTTGCCACTTACGCTATAGGCTTTGCAGCCCGCCCTCTTGGCGGTTTGATTTTTGGTCACTATGGCGACAGATTGGGGCGAAAAAAACTGCTTCAGTTCAGCCTTCTGCTGGTTGGTATTTCAACTTTCCTTATGGGCTGTATCCCCTCTTTCGCGACAATCGGTTTCTGGGCTCCTTTTACACTTATAGTACTGCGTTTCGTACAGGGGTTTGCCGTAGGTGGCGAATGGGGCGGTGCAGTTTTGCTCGTTAGCGAACACAGTCCCCCTGAACGTCGTGGATTCTGGGCGAGCTTTCCTCAATCAGCAGCGTGTGCCGGAAACGTGCTTGCGAGTATTGTTTTATTCACTTTGTCCTGGTTAATGGATAAGAACCAATTTATCCTTTGGGGCTGGCGGATAGCATTCTGGGGTTCGGCAATCATTATTTTTATTGGCTATTATATCAGGCGCAGCGTCGAAGATGCCGATATTTTTGTAGAAGCACAAAAAGAGCTTTCCGAACAACGTAAAAATTCATCCAGCCTAAAAGAAGTTATCGTTCGTTATCCAAAACAATTACTGCTCGGAACGGTAGTACGTATAGGCGAGAATTCCGTCTATTATATTATCATCGTATTTTCCATTACTTACCTGACATTGAAAGTAGGCATAGATTATCCCAGTGTATTATTCATCATGTTTCTGGCAAATATTTTTCAGTTTTTTGCCATGTTATTGGGTGGATATATATCCGATCGCATAGGACGAAAAAACTGCATTTTACTGGGTTATATCGGCCTTTTCGTGTGGTTGATTTTCTACTTTCCTTTCGGGCTTGCAAGTGGAAACAAACTTGTTATTTTGTTGTTTATCTGTGCCGGCCTTGGCGTTCAGGCGCTTTGCTATGGGCCTCAAGGGGCTTTATTGTCGGAAATTTTCCCGACCCGCATGCGTTATTCAGGTGCATCTTTCTGTTACCAGATAGCATCTATTTTTGCCGGTTCGATTGCACCGATGATCGCCGCGATTCTACTCGCCAAATATAACGCGACAGTTCCCATTACTATTTATCTATTTATTGTCTGCGGAATATCTACAGTAGCATTGCTTTGCCTTCACGAGACGCGTCACCTGAAGCTGAATACGGTTGATGAAAAAGATCGTATAAAACTTGGTGCTAGACCGATCGTAGAAGAAAATTATTAAATTTGATTTTTTGGGAGGAACATAATGTTTAACAAAAATAAAAAGCATTTTCGTACTGTTATACTTGGTGCGGGATTTGGTGGTTTGGGAATGGGGTGCACCCTTGAACGTGCCGGAGAAGATGATTTTATCATTTTCGAGCAAGCCTCCGAACTGGGCGGCGTATGGCGTGATAACACTTATCCGGGAGCTGCCTGCGATACGGAAGCGCATCTTTATTGCTATAGTTATTTCCCTCATTTGCGCGTTAGCCGCATGTATGCTGATCGCGATGAGTTAATGGGATATATGCATAGACTGGCCAAACATTTCGACCTTGAAAAGCATATCCTCTATAACCATAGAATAACTGCTGTTTCGTGGAATGACGCAACCAATCAATGGGAATATGAGGTCAATGGCAAAGAACACTTTACCTCGACATTTTTTGTCCCCGCATGGGGGCAATTGAATACTCCCAAAATACCGAATTTTAAGGGATTGGAAGACTTTCAGGGAGCAAAATTCCATTCGGCAGAATGGGATCATTCCATTGACCTCCGAGGGAAAAAAGTGGCGAGCATCGGCTCGGCAGCAAGCGCGGTACAATATGTACCAGAAGTCGCAAAAATTGCCGATCATCTGACAGTTTTTCAACGCAGTGCCAATTGGATAATGCCCCGTAACCAGCGTGTTTTTTCCAAAGAGGAACTGGACAATTTCGAAAATCATCCTGAAACCTTTTTTGAAAGCTGTAATGCGTTACATAAAATGCGCGAAGAGGGCTTTCAGAGAACGCGGCATAATACCGATGCGCAGAAAGAAGGGATTGCTATCGCCAAAGCTCATCTTGCCGCTCAGGTCAGTGATGAAAATTTACGCAAAAAACTCACACCGGAATTCGAATTCGGTTGCAAACGTATTTTGCGCACTGACGATTATTATCCTGCTTTGATGAGAGAAAACGTCGATCTGGAAACTTCGCCAATCGACCACTTTACCAGCGAAGGCATTGTCACTGAGGATGGTGTCGAACATAAATTCGATGTTGTAATTTTCGGCACCGGTTTCTCCAGTCAGGCTTTCCAAGGAAGCCTCGTTATAAAAGGGCTGAACGATGTGACACTCAATCAGGTCTGGCAAGATGGTGCTCAGGCTTATTTGGGCATGAATGTGCCCGGATTTCCCAACATGTTTATCATCTATGGTCCGAATACCAATCTCAATCATAATTCGATTCTTTCTATGCTTGAAATCCAGCAAAATTACGTTGTTCAAGCCATGAAACATGTTGAAGGAGGGGATGCTATTTCAGTCAAAAGTGACGTTTTCAATCGTTATAACGATAATATTCAGGAAGCTATGAAAGGTTCGGCTTTCTCATCATCTTGCAGCAGCTGGTATAAAAATGCTGCCGGCCGTGTCATCAATAATTGGTCGGGAACTGTGGAAGATTATCGCCAATTGGCAAAATGGAATGATAACGATTTTGATTGGGTCGAAAGAGCAGGTTGAAAAAATGAAAAATGGTGCATTGATTCCTTTGAGTGATGTTGCCGCCGATGCGAGAGATCTTGTCAAAGCATTTCGAGATAATGGCGAAATATCATTTCAGGATTTGACATTGGAAGAAGCGCGGGAGAACTATAGAATTTCTTGTGCGGCTAGCCAGATCAAGGTAAACGCAAAACTCGTTGTAACCGATTTTGAATGTCCGGTATCCGGTGGCACAATTCGGTTAAGACATTATTCCAAAGGTGATGACACGCCCCGCCCTTTATTGCTCTATTTGCATGGCGGCGGTTGGGTTATCGGCGACCTTGATACCCACGACGGCATTTGCCGATATATGGCAAAAAAAACGTCAGCAAATGTAGTTGCGGTTGATTATCGGCTTTCGCCCGAATACACTTTTCCCGTTCCCTATCAAGATTGTGTCGAGGCTTTGAATTGGCTTTCGAAAAATCAATCTGCACTCAAGCTTGATTGTTCACGAACAATCGTAATGGGCGACAGCGCGGGAGGCAATATGGCAACTGTTCTCGCTAATGAAAAGAATATTCCTGAAAACGTTAAAATTATTTGCCAAATATTACTCTATCCTGTTACCGATTTAACAGCGTCATCAGCTTCTTATAAAAAGATAACTCAAGGTTTCTCATTAACCGATAAATCCATGTATTGGTTTCGCCAGAATTATGTTCCTAAAGAAATAGATTTGACTGACCGACGACTTTCACCACTCTTTCATAATCACGTCAAACAACCGGCAATGTTCATTGTTACAGTTGGACTGGATCCTCTAGCAGACGAAGGCTGCGACTATGCAAATGTGGCAGCAAAAAGTGGCACAGAACTGGAACACCATCATTTGCCTCATCATATGCATGGCATGTTCACCTCTGCCGGAAAAGTGAAAACCGCAAAAAAAATGCTAAAAATGGCCGCCCGTTTTATTAATGATCGGCTTTCATCCTAATTGATATCGTTGTGTATAATGTGTGAAGATGGACGGTCATTTAAATGCCGTCCATTTTATATGAGATTGTTAGTTGGCTGGTCATTGCAGCGTCTTTCACACTCTTTAAGATAGACATCAAACTTACTTTTTAGGGATGCCATTAAAGCAATGCATATGCCGCTCAGCAGCACAAAAGTCGGCTCGAAATCAAAACTGACCCAATCTGTGATCTTAAAAGAAAGCTGATAGTCTTTAGTCTATCAAACGGACAATTGAGTAGCTACAGAGAATAGCTCCCCAGTTGTCGGTTCGGCCAAATACGGAGTCATTAACAATCGACGGCATGATGCATAATTTTTCCGGCAGGTGTTGTTTGTGAGAAACATCAAGCCCCTCATTCTACTTCGGACGGACAGAACAATTAAAATTTCATTCAACTGACAAACTTACTGCCTCTGCTGAAAAAAGATTACCCACTTGCAAAACTCAAGGACCGGTGGCGCATAGTAAACGCTTTGCCCCATGCGGAAATACATTCTTCCCCACAATTTCATCGCAACTATCGTTATTTTCTATCTTCGTTAATGTGTTTTTGGTTTTTGATAATTTCATAAACAGTATTTATGAATGGTTGTCGTATCGAAGCCCCGCAGCAGAAATAAAAGCTTGGTTTCGCAAACGGGCATCGTTAAGCAAATCAGCCCATTCAATTATCTCAACGATTCCACGAAATTTTCCGCTCAATTCCTGAATACGACCTCGACCATTCGATGTTGTACGCCAGCCATTCGTTTGAATTTCGAGCTTCCCGACAATATCTGCGATGACATAACAATAAAAAATACAATCAGAAGCAACCCGTATATGGCCGCCTTTAAAATCTAAAATTTCGCCCTTTTGAAGCTTAGTAATGTATTCACTAATCTGGTTCATCGGCGAATACCGTTCGTCATAGTCCTTTCGCCCAGGATGTTTGAATTCCACAAGCATCACGCGCTGCAACGGATCATTCCCTTCGGATCGAAGTCCGTATAAGCGGTCGTATATGAGAAGGTCTGGTCGCTTTTTGCTCGCTTCTTTATCAAGAATTTTTTTAAATGACACATCTGATGCAAAATATTTGGTGAAGGTCAGGCGTTCATCAATAATCCAAAGATCATGGTCAGCGACTTCTACTTTTGATGGGTCGTCGCCTCTCAGTTTCATTGGACAAATAAATTGATGAAGTGTCTCTTCCAAATGGAAATCCAACGACCCAACGTCACGCTCACGTATACGGCGGGTCAAAACTTCCATCACATCAAGAACCGTTTTACGTCGCAACACATATTCGGTAAGTTGCCGTTGCTCCTCGGCTCGAATATCGTTGGCCGCTTTACGAACTGTTTCTTGAAAGTTCACTGGAACGTCATCATTTTCCCCAAGCTGAGAAACAATTTTCTGTATCCTGTCATTCCGTTCTTTATCACGTCGGATCCGGACAGGAATCAACGCTTGGGCGAATTGCTCTGGCTTGACGGCGCTATTCGGTGTTCTCGCTAATAGATCCCGCGCATCTTCGAAGGCAAAAGATGGATATTCCTGAATAAACTCATGCATAGTTTCAAGACGTTGATTGTTAAACTGGGTAATTTCTTCGCCAAGCGCATTCTTTTGCACATTCTTGGAACATTCGCGCACAATCTCTTCAACAATGCTTTCATTGAAATTAAATTGGGTTCGCTCCTGATTAACACGTTCATCCAAGAAATTGCCCGTAATACAGCCATGATATACGTATGAGCGGCTGGGACCAAAACAACCAATGCCGATCAAACCATCAATTTTCCGTGTCGTAACTGTTCGACCGTTTGCAACTAAGTGCATCTGATGGGAACCATCGAAATTAGTACTCGCTGCTTTCTCACAAACGAAACTCCTGAGAGATAACGTGCCAAATTCTTTGCTTTCTATTTTAGTGATACCGCGATCCTCAACACGAAGTTTCTGGATTTCCTCGGGAAATGTAACGACGTTAGCATCTATGTCGACAGTGACAGTCGGGGATTGCCCCATAATGAAATCTGCAAAAAAATGCGAGCCAAAGTGCTTAATGATTGTATCAGTTTTATGAGGAAACTTATCACGGTAGGCTGTTCCACGTAGCTGCCTGAATGTCACGGTCGTGCCCGTTTGAGCTATACCTGCCAAGGTTTCTATTCTCTCATTACAAATCTGATCTTGCCTTGTTAAATGAAAGGTAAAAGAACGACGGTACAAAGTTTCTTTATCACGATATATGCTTTGAACCTTTATGCTTTCAAAAGCATCAAGCCAAAGGAGGCGACCAACACCTTTGCCACCACGTGAAATCTTATAGTCCGTATCTGTCGTACAAAACGCCTCAAATCGCGCAGGTTCAAGCCCCACACCATTATCCTCAATAACGATCTCGATATTATCTGGTGAACGAGAATTTGTAATGATGACGGTAATTTTACCTCGTTCCAGATATTGATCACCAAAAGCATCCTCCACCGCATGAAGCGAATTACTCACCGCCTCGAATACAGGTTGAAGAGCCTCGGATGCCTGTGACGGCTTCGGCAACCGCTTAATGCGATTGACAATATCTCCGCGCATAGAAGCCATTGGCGCCTCCCAGTTTACTTTTTTGCCTCACAAACCAAGCTTCAAATAACGAGTTTTAATAAATACCCAACATAGACTTCAACACTAACCAAATATTACACCAAAGTGCAATAAAGGACATGTTTTTCCTTGTCCGTTATTACCAACCATCGACATACTACGCCCGTACTTTGTTTCGTACTTTCGGAGTTCCAAGTTAGATGCCGAATCTGAAAACTGTAAAAACGAAAATTAGACACGTTATTGCCCGAACGTCCCGGCAATGCGACTGACATAAAGAGCAGATGGAAGACTAATAGATTACGGGAAGGCGAGTTAAGTGTCAGAGATGAGATCAAACACAGGTAAGTTTTTATGTTGAAGATCGAAGATTGAGAAGCTTTAGCTCCGCTACTCGCTGCAAATATGCCAAACAATGAGCATTTGACTGGTATCAGCGCCACTGACTCGGCTGATGCAATAAGAACAGCGGATCGAATTTCTTCATCTTTTTAACAAATCTTTTGATCGTTAACGGTGTTTTTTGGGTGCTAAAGTTTCAAGGTCGTAGTATCGATACCATTAAACTTATCATTTAATCATAACCAATAAAGACACCTTTGCCGGCTTTACAAAGCATATGTCTATAGGTCCGAATGTGGAAGTCGTGATGGGAGATTGGTTGCGGGGGCAGGATTTGAACCTGCGGCCTTCAGGTTATGAGCCTGACGAGCTACCGGGCTGCTCCACCCCGCGCCAAGGAAGAGTGTTTTACGGGAAGCTGTGGGGCGAAGAGAGGCCCGAGGACAGAGACCGCAAAACTGACCGCTATAAGGAGACAGACGATATAGCGGAATATTAAAAAAGCCTGTTGGCTAAATTCAATATAACAATTCAAACAGACCATTCAAGAGTGGCCTGCCCGTTAAATACCAATTGAAGAGGAAGCACGAGGCTAAATATCGTAAAGAATAGAGAAGCTATTGTTGCACTTGGCAGACCTGGCAGCGACTTACTCTCCCGTGTCTTAAGACAAAGTACCATCAGCGCAGGAGCGTTTCACGGCCGAGTTCGGAATGGGATCGGGTGCAGCCGCTCCGCTATAACCACCAGGTCGGCAAAGCGCAACAATTTTCAAGAAGCTGATATCTTTCTGTTTTGTTCTTTTACATTCATTTTCACGCTTTAGCTTTTAAAGCGCGACCGCGCGTCGGCCACTTTCGGCCGCCCTCGCGGAGGGCTGCGCCCGTGAGCGCAGTAAAGTGATCTTTGCACAGCAAAGATGAACATTTGTAATGGGAACGATCAAGTCAATCGAACGATTAGTATCAGTAAGCTCCATGTGTCACCACACTTCCACACCTGACCTATCAACGTGGTCGTCTTCCACGGTTCTCAGGGAATACTCGTTTCCAGGTGGGTTTCCCGCTTAGATGCCTTCAGCGGTTATCCCGTCCATATATAGCTACCCTGCTATGCGGCTGGCGCCACAACAGGTCCACCAGAGATATGTCCATCCCGGTCCTCTCGTACTAGGGACAGATCCTGTCAATATTCCTACACCCACGGCAGATAGGGACCGAACTGTCTCACGACGTTCTGAACCCAACTCACGTACCGCTTTAAATGGCGAACAGCCATACCCTTGGGACCTGCTCCAGCCCCAGGATGCGATGAGTCGACATCGAGGTGCCAAACAACCCCGTCGATATGGACTCTTGGGGGTCATCAGCCTGTTATCCCCGGCGTACCTTTTATCCGTTGAGCGATGGCCCTTCCACGTGGAACCACCGGATCACTATGGCCGACTTTCGTCTCTGCTCGAGCTGTCACTCTCGCAGTCAGGCGGGCTTATGCCATTGCACTCAACAGCCGATGTCCGACCGGCTTGAGCCCACCATCGCGCGCCTCCGTTACTTTTTGGGAGGCGACCGCCCCAGTCAAACTGCCCACCATGCAGGGTCCCAATCCAGGCTAACTGGATCTGGTTAGACATCAAAAAAACTCAGGGTGGTATTTCAAGGATGGCTCCACACAGACTGGCGCCCATGCTTCAAAGCCTCCCACCTATCCTACACAGCGTTTTCCTGATGCCACTACAAAGTTGCAGTAAAGGTTCATAGGGTCTTTCCGTCTGACCGCGGATACCCCGCATCTTCACGGGGAGTTCAATTTCGCTGAGCCGATGCTGGAGACAGCGGGGAAGTCGTTACGCCATTCGTGCAGGTCGGAACTTACCCGACAAGGAATTTCGCTACCTTAGGACCGTTATAGTTACGGCCGCCGTTTACTGGGGCTTCAATTCAATGCTCTCACATCTCCTCTTAACCTTCCAGCACCGGGCAGGCGTCAGACCCTATACGTCGTCTTGCGACTTCGCAGAGCCCTGTGTTTTTGGTAAACAGTCGCTACCCCCTGGTCTGTGCCACCCCCTAACGGTTGCCCGCTAAAGGGTCACGCTTCTTCCGAAGTTACGCGTGCAATTTGCCGAGTTCCTTCAACGTAGTTCTCTCAAGCGCCTTGGTATTCTCTACCGGTCCACCTGTGTCGGTTTAGGGTACGGTCTATACGTGGGAGCTATTTCCCGGGACTGCTTCAAAGCAAGACCAATCCATTAAGATCTTACAATTTACACAATCCGTCACTTCCCACAGGTCCACGAATATTAACGTGGTTCCCATCGACTACGCCTTTCGGCCTTGCCTTAGGGGCCGACTAACCCTGCTCAGATTAACTTTAAGCAGGAACCCTTGGACTTTCGGCGAGGGAGTCTCTCACTCCCTTTATCGTTACTCATGTCAGCATTCTCACTTCCGATACCTCCAGGATCCCTTACGGGTATCCCTTCTCTGGCTTACGGAACGCTCCGCTACCACACGTCTTGCGACGTATCCACAGCTTCGGTGTATGGCTTTAGCCCCGTTACATTTTCGGCGCAAAGACCCTTACTTAGACCAGTGAGCTGTTACGCTTTCTTTAAATGATGGCTGCTTCTAAGCCAACATCCTGGTTGTTTTGGGATCCTCACATCCTTTCCCACTTAGCCATAACTTGGGGACCTTAGATGGTGGTCAGGGTTGTTGCCCTCTCCACGACGGACGTTAGCACCCGCCGTGTGTCTGCTCGTCAGTTCTTCCAGGTATTCGTAGTTTGGTTAGGTTTGGTAGTCCGGCGAGGACCCCTAGCCCATCCAGTGCTCTACCCCCTGGAGAATTCAACGAACGCTCTACCTAAATAGATTTCGCGGAGAACCAGCTATTTCCGAGTTTGATTGGCCTTTCACCCCTAGCCACAAGTCATCCCGATCTATTGCAACAGATATGGGTTCGGCCCTCCAGTAAGTGTTACCTTACCTTCAGCCTGCTCATGGCTAGATCACTCGGTTTCGGGTCTAATCCAACGAACTGAACGCCCTGTTCAGACTCGCTTTCGCTACGCCTACACCTATCGGTTTAAGCTTGCTCGTTAGACTAAGTCGCTGACCCATTATACAAAAGGTACGCCGTCACCCAGAACTAATCTTGGGCTCCGACTGTTTGTAGGCATTCGGTTTCAGGTTCTCTTTCACTCCCCTCGTCGGGGTGCTTTTCACCTTTCCCTCACGGTACTGGTTCACTATCGGTCATGCACGAGTACTTAGGCTTGGATCGTGGTCGACCCATATTCAGACAGGATTTCACGTGTCCCGCCCTACTCAAGGACTTAAGATCAATTTACGTGTACGGGACTGTCACCCTCTTCGGTCGAGCTTTCCAACTCGTTCTACTTTTCTCTCTTAAGCCACTGGCCTGATCCGCGTTCGCTCGCCACTACTAGCGGAGTCTCAATTGATGTCCTTTCCTACAGGTACTTAGATGTTTCAGTTCCCTGCGTTCGCTTCTTACACCCTATTTTATTCAGGTGTAGATACCTTTTTTTAGATAGCTAGAAACCTAAATTGTCCATCGCTGAACAACTTAGCTTTTCTAGCCATCAAAGGTGGGTTGCCCCATTCGGAAATTTACGGATCAAAGGGTATTCGCACCTCCCCGTAACTTATCGCAGCGTATCACGTCCTTCTTCGCCTGTGCATGCCAAGGCATCCACTAAATGCCCTTAAGACACTTGATCGTTCTCATTGCCAATATTCATCTTCTTGCAATGTCTTGTGCAAAACACCGCTATAAATATCAGCAGAAAGACCAGCTTCTCGAGATATATTCGATGGCGCGGTTAAGCTTCCAATCATTTGCAGAGGCTTTGAGCTTTCCTCTGCGACACAAATCGCCTCTTTTCATATCAACTAATTTTCAAGACTTTAGGTAATCTCGAAAACCGCTCAATACGCCGATAACTTCCTTAAAAGCACCGGAGCAATTGTCCGAATATATCTTCTCTTTACGATTTCAATAGAACAGGCAGACTTTTCTTTTTCTAAAGAACAGTCCGCAAACTTGTTTCTTCTTAAGATGATGTGTCTTCCCGTTTCCCAACCAAAAGTCTTGGTGGAGCCAGACGGGATCGAACCGACGACCCCCTGCTTGCAAAGCAGGTGCTCTCCCAGCTGAG
>CAMLLT010000009.1 GCA_946480935.1 uncultured Bartonella sp.
CAAGGGGTGAAACAAAGCCAGGGAGAAGCCGTCAACTGGTTTAAAAAGGCAGCAAAAAACGGCGACGAAAACGCTCGCAACGCCCTGATTGAAATTCAACGTCGATAGAATTTCAATCGGGACTTCCATTTACAACAGAAATCAATCAATAGCAGGTGTCAATCAAAATGTATTTTGGTTGACAGAACTTTTTAGCTGAAATTGAATTCAGGTGATTGGCTGGAATTTACTTGGATTACCTGCTTATTGCGGGCATCATAAGTTTCGTTTGTTTCGGTTTTGAAAGTTCGTGCATTATAGAGCGCTGGTCGATCATTTATGGCAGGTAAAATTCTTATAACAGAGTAGTTTCATTACCGCTTATGAAGAGGGTCTATACCGAGAAACCGCTTCTATTTCTCTATAGTCTGGCTCTTCAGGAGAGAAGAGAGAAACCTTTTGCAATTGTTGCAAGTAAGAATTCTCATAGCAGAGTAGTTTTATTGCCGCTTATGAAGAGGTTCTATGCCGAGAAACCGCTTCTATTTCTCTATAGTCTGGCTCTTCAGGAGAGAAGACAAGGAACCTTTTGCAATTGTTGCAAGTGAGAATTCTCATAGCAGAGTAGTTTTATTGACGCTTATGAAGAGGGTCTATGCCGAGAAACCGCTTCTATTTCTCTATAGTCTGGCTCTTCAGCAGAGAAGACAAGAAACCTTTTGCAATTGTTGCAAGTAAGAATTCTCATAGCAGAGTAGTTTTATTGCCGCTTATGAAGAGGGTCTATACCGAGAAACCACTTCTATTTCTCTATAGTCTGGCTCTTCGGCTGAGAAGACAAGAAACCTTTTGCAATTGTTGCAAGTGAGAATTCTCATAGCAGGGTAATTTTATGGTGATTTTTGAAGAGGTTCTATTACAGAGATACCTCTTCTATTTTTGTATGAGCCAGCTGTTTCCGGTGGGCAAGGCACAGTCAAGCATTCGCAAAACATAAAATATTGCAACCTCTATTTGGTGTCGAATACCATGTTATCGGAGAAGTCTTTTATTTTGCCTGTAACTTTTTGCCTTGATCTTGTTTTGCCCAGCCGGATTTTTCTAAAGTTTTAGGCAACACCGATATAGTTTTTAACAAAACGCGGCGTTGTTACTTCCCATAACACAGGAGTGCCTTTTTCAACATACCAGCTATCACCAGCCTCATAGCGGGTGGTTTTTCCGGTTTTTTCATCGGTCAGATTAACGGATCCTTCAAGAACAACGGCATGTTCGGTATATTCATAAACCATTCTGAATTTACCACGTGTGCAGGCAAAAAACGCACATGAAATATTTGTTTGTGGCGAACCGACAACAAATTTTCCTGAAGCTTGCACATCACCTTCAAGGAGCGTGGCACCGAGATCGGTAATCTTCCCCCAACTATCGAGATCGTCAGGAACGGAATTTTTTTCAAACTTGATCATTGTTATTTCCTCTTCAAAAATGGAATTATCTGCCGCTCAATTGACCGGATAGTTGATGCCAAAGTTTTCCTGCTGTGGCGAGCAGCGGACGAGCGATTGTTTTTGCAACAACATTCCTGTGTGGAATTGAACTCATCAATTCGTAACGTTTGGAACCCTCGCTCATTCCTTCGGCGAGAACCTTGCAAACAATATGGGATGGCGTGACGCCGAAACCTGAATAACCTTGCACGAAGAAAACATTGGGATGAGCAGGGAGACTACCGATTTGCGGAAAAAGATTGACACTACAGCAAAGCGGTCCACCCCATGCCATGTCAATTTTAACCTTATCGAGATAGGGAAAGATATCGAGCATAAATTTCCGGTTCCACTCGGCCAGATTTTCAGGAATATAGTCGATATATCGCGTTGCCAAACCAAAAAGCAGCCGGTTTTCTTTTGTAACACGATAATAGTCGATAACCGGTCTTATATCGCTATAAGCACCACGTATCGGACTGATTTTGTTGATGAGTTCATCGGAAAGCGGTTCGGTAGCGATCTGGAATGCATAAGTATTGAGTGTTTTTTTCCAGATATATGGCTCCATTCCGTCAAGAAAGCCGTTGCAAGCCCAGAGTAGTTTTTGTGCCTTCACTGAGCCGGCAGCGGTTCGCACCGTAATGCGGTCTCCATAAGTCACTTTAATAGCGGGTGAATTTTCAAAAATGCGTACACCATAACCGGTGGCAGCTTTGGCTTCCCCCAGCAAAAGATTGAGAGAATTTACATGGCCGCCGCCCATATGTTTTAGCGCAGCACAATAGGCTTTAGAACCGATAACCGATTGGATATCATTTCCCGTAACAAGGTCGATATCTTCATCAGGGGTTACGGATTTGAAATCTTTTAGCCATTGCTCCAAGGTCTTCTGTTGGCGTTTGTTGAAAGCGAGATAGCCGTAGCCCGGACAAAAATCGGCATTGATATTATATTTCTTGATGCGTTCCTTGATAATGCCAGCGCCGAGATTTGCTATTTTGAACAATACGTCAAGCCCTTCCGGCCCGACATGTTTTCGAACCGCCTCGATGTCGTGACCAATGCCTGCCATAACCTGTCCGCCATTGCGGCCGGTTCCTCCATAACCGAGATAACGTCCTTCAAGAATAACAATATTGGTCAAACCCTTTTCAGCGAGTTCGAGGGCCGTATTGATACCCGAAAAACCACCGCCAATAATAACTATATCGCAATCAATGTCTTCGATCAGTCGCGGAAAGGACAAATCATATTTACGCGTGGCTGTATAATAATTCCGGGCATCCAGTTTTCGCATTAGTGCGCTCATGTGTAGCCTCCTTTTGAACGCCACAGAGTTTTCTTTTTATTGTGAAAAACGTCAGAGTTGATCAGTTTTCCCGAATGATCGCCCCATCGCGTCTTCCCTATCATGTGGCAGTTTTCATATGTTCCCGTTTTTTATTAACAAGTTAAATGAACATAGAAGATCAGGACATTACATTTCGCGCCAAATTTATGATAAATTGCGCCATAAGCGATCAGCATCAATGAAGTTGTAAAAATTCGACTGAGCAAAAACAGGGAGGCATTATGGGAGGGGGAACAGGAAAAGCGGCTTTTGTTCGGGTATCAATATTGGAACCTGTGATTGCAGAGTTACAGTCACATGAACATGTTTTAAAAGCGTTGCTTAGCCGTTACGGGCTCAAACAGCTATTGTTGCGCGACCCCTATGGCACAATCCCTATAGCAACCTATTTGCAATTTTTCGAAGATGCAGCACGGCTTCTTGATGACAGCGCTTTCGGTGCCCGGACAGGGGCTGCTTTCAGGCCGGCAAGTCTGGGGCCGGTTGGCATGTTGGTTACGGCAATGCCGACTTTAAGACGAGGCCTGGAAGAAATGAGCCAATATCTTGAAGCTACACAAATTGGTACCAGTAATATGGTGCTGGAAGATGGCAAGCTTGCTTATTGGTGTTATCGGATTGATGACCCGGGGCTCAAACATCGCCAGCAGGATTCCGAATATACTTTAACGGCAACAATGCGCTTGATACAGAGTAGTTTCGGAATGCGATGGCGACCACTGGAAGTTCATGTCGAACATAAAGATCGCAGAAATGAAAAATTCCTTTCACGATTTTTTGAAGCGCCCATCCGTTTTGGTCTCGGGATTAACCGTCTTGTTATGCCGGTTGAGGAACTCGACAGGATTTTGCGTCACGAAGATCGAGATCTGACAACTCTTTTGCGTTATCATTTACGCGAGTTGTTACCAAGCAAGAGTTCCGATTTTACATTGGCCGGGCAAACCAGACAGATATTGCGTGCAAGTCTGGGCCAAAAGCCCGTGACTATTCAGAATATTGCTGCAAGTTTCAATATGTCGGCACGTAGTCTCCAGCGAAAACTGGCTGATGAACATACAAGCCTTAGCCAGCTTCTTGAAGAAGTAAGAAAAGAACTTGCTGGTGTTTTCCTTTCCGACAAGACAATGTCGAAACAACAAATAGCGCATAATTTGGGTTATGCCGATGCTGCAGTTTTATGGCGGGCAATGAGAAAATGGCAAAAACAGGGGAACATAGAACCGCAATCAAAGCTTTGACAGGAATATTTTATATGTTAAATATTATGAGGAGATGATGCGTTAGGGGAGGAAAAATGGAACGCTTTGATTACATCGTCATTGGGGCGGGATCTGCCGGTTGTTTGCTTGCGAACCGGTTGTCAAAAAATCCACAAAACAAGGTTTTGGTGATTGAAAGTGGTCGCGCTGATAAAGATCCATGGATACATATTCCTGCGACATTCTTTAAAGTGATAGGGAAAGGCATTGATATTCATCACTATGCCTCTGATCCGGTTGCCGGAATGAATAATCGGCCTTCAATTGTTCCGCAAGGAAATGTTTTGGGGGGAGGAAGTTCCGTCAATGCGATGATTTACATTCGTGGTCATCGTAACGACTATGACGGGTGGAAAAAAGCGGGTTGTGAAGGCTGGGGCTATGATGAAGTTTTACCGGTTTTCAAAACATTGGAAAATAATGAATATCTCCACAATTCCTATCATGGCAATGAAGGAGAACTTCATGTTTCGAATCCGCGCTTCCGTCACCCCTTATGCCAAGCTTTTGTGGAAGCCGCGGAACAAACCAATCTGGTCCATAATGCCGATTTCAATGGCGAGATACAGAATGGCGTAGGCTTCTACCAGACAACAACCTTTGGTGGACGGCGCTGGAGTTCGGCTGAAGCCTTTCTCAGAGAAGCGGAAAAGCGGGGTAATGTAAAAGTATTGACCCGTTCATTTGTTGACCGCATTATTTTTGATGGCAAAAAGGCGAGTGGAATCGTTTTACAAGATGGACAAAGCTTTAAAGCCGATAAAGAAATTGTTTTGAGCGCTGGTGCCATTGCAACGCCGCGTATTTTGCAATTGAGCGGAATTGGCAATGCCGAAGAACTTGGCCAACTTGGCATCGAGGTCATTAGTGATTTGCCCGGTGTTGGCGAAAATTATCAGGATCATCTCGAGGTACCGGTTCAAGGTGAAACCTATCAGCCCATTTCCATGTTGGGTGAAGATAAGGGGTTAAAAGCCGTTGGGCACATGCTGCGTTATATCATTCAGCATAGAGGTCTTCTCTCCTCGAATGTGGTGGAATGTGGCGGCTTTGTCGATACGTCCGATTGTGGTCAACCCGATATTCAATTCCACGTTATTCCTTCTCTTATCGGTTTTGTCGATCGCCCTCCCGAGCCGGGGCATGGTTTGAGTGTCAGCCCATGTTATTTGCGGCCGAAATCGCGTGGTAAAATCAAACTCGCATCATCCAATCCGAATGAGAAGCCGCGCTTTGACGCCAATCTTCTTTCCGAAATGGAGGATGTTGAAACACTTGTCCGCGGCGTGAAGCTTGCTATCAAAATTTTTGAAGCACCGGCACTGAAAAAGCTCGTGAAACGTCGCGTTTTGCCGCGTCCCGGCATTGAGAACGATGCAGAAAAGTTGAAAGACTATATCCGTCAGACCGCAAAAACCGTTTTCCATCCGTGCGGTACGGCCAGAATGGGCGCAAAGGATGATAAGATGGCAGTCGTTGATACGCAACTTCGCGTTAAGGGTGTAGAAGGGTTGCGCGTTGCCGATGCCTCCATCATGCCCAATCTCGTATCGGGCAATACCAATGCACCGACCATGATGATTGCAGAAAGAGCCGCAACTTTTATGTTGGGATGAAAAAGGCTTTTTACAAAAAAAGCTTTGACATAAATGTCGGGCTTTCTGTCAAAAGAATAATAGCATTAAAGCATTAAATTTTTGGAAGCGCCCGCAATGGCGGACGCTCCCAATATAGGAAAGAAGTAAGAAAATATCTTTTTTAAAGAAATCCGAAATTTTAAATAAAAAGTTAAAATAAAAATAAATTTTATATCATAAGATTGATATGTGACAGATTGTTTTAATACGAAAATTTGTTTTCATTTTTGAAAATAGAATTTTTCATTAAAACGAAGTGTAATATCTTCCAATTTTTAAGAACGAAGCTATGGACAAGAAAATTTCCTTGTAAAATTTCTGTTTGGTTTCGATTGTAATGATATTTCTGTTCATTATTTTGTTTAAACGGAAGGTTTTTTAACCGGTAACTTTTTCCATCGCGTAACAGATTTCAGAACAGAGATCTGCCATTTAGCATGAAATGGAGAGTAACAAGCTGGTGCATTTGCGAGCTTGGTTCTGCGGGTCTCTAATAATATGAAGTTGAATGCACCTTTCTGACCGACACGGCAAATTGTTTGACGGCGCGGGAAACCAGTCTCATCAATAGCGGAATAAGTTAAGCAAAATGAATATCTGAAGTGAAAAGCCGTTCAAATATAAGTCGATAAAATCTATAGCACGGTCAATTCTGTAACACGATAAAGTCACAGGCATTAAACGAAGGTCAATCGGGCGCAGGTCGCTTAACGAGTTAAAAGCGATTGCCGAGGATAGATCAAAAAAGTTTTGTCATTTCGTGCCTGAAAAAATAGTGGCAGAAAACACGGTTTTCCGAAATAAAAGTGCTAAAAAATATAAAACAAGTATATTTTTTTATAACAAATATAAATTTTGTTGCGACATCTGAAAAAGTGCGATATATTTCACATGTTAATAATTAAAAACTAAATAAAATTCGGGAACATCATGGCTGATCTTGGTTTCAAGGGCTGCCGTGTCATCATAACGGGGGGAACCTCGGGTATAGGCTTGGGAATTGCTGAGGCGTTCTTGCAAGAAGGGGCCGTTATTGGCTTGATTGCACGTTCAGTGAACGGGCTAAGTGACACTTATGCCAAATTAAAAGCGCGTTTCGGGGATGCAGACATTTTTTTTGCATCTGCCGATGTTTCGGATGAAGCATCGGTAAAAGAAGCGATAAATGAACTCGTCCTTCTCATGGGCGGACTTGATCACCTTGTCGTCAATGCCGGAATTGACGGCGAAATGGGGGCACTTGTCAGAGATATCAGTGCTGAAAATTTTTGCAGGGTCCTTGATGTCAACGTTGTGGGAGCCTTTTTTTCGGCAAAAGCGGCAGTCGATTTTCTGGAAAAATCGCATAATGCAACGGTAACGTTCATCGGTTCGGATTCGGGATTTGTCGCCAATGCCGGAATGCTCGCCTATAACGCTTCGAAGGGAGCAATAGTACAGTTAACCCGCGCTTTGTCAGTGGAACTCTATGACTTGGCTGCAATTCGGGTTAACAGTGTGTGCCCCTCGATTGTTGATACGCCGATGGCGCGAAAAGGTTTGGGTGTTGACAGTCTTGATGACGCCCCGTTTCCGGTCAGTCAGCCGGAAGATATAGCCTATCTCGTTCTGTCACTGGCGTCTCCCCATGCCCGCGCGGTCAATGGTGTCTCTTTATTGGCAGACTACGGCTATCACGCGCGTTCTTCATTTCCTGCCTGAAGTAATTATGCGGGAAAGTTTCCCCGTCACTACTGTCTTTTTCAAAACAATTCTTGGCCTTCCGAGGTGGTATTATGAGTGACATTACTGAAAAATCGATAGTCACCAACAAGTTACAGTCGGATTCTCTGGGTGTGTTCGACGTGGTCTTTCTGGTTTTGGCAGCGGTAGCACCGCTGACCGGTGTGATTGTTATTGCCTGTTTGGGGATAGCTTTGGGAAACGGCGGAGGCATGGTCGGTTCTTTTGTCCTCGTCACGATAGCGCTTTTGATGTTTGGCGTAGGTTACGCCGAGATGTCAAAGAAACTCATCCACGCTGGAGGTTTTTATGCTTTTGTCCTGAAAGGTCTGGGGCGCCCGTCAGCAATGGCAGCGGCTCTTGTTGCCATGCTTGGTTACAATTTTTTTGTTGCCGGAGCCGTCGGCACAAGCGGATTTTATATGGCAATTACTGTTAACGCCTGGACGGGGATTCCTATTCCATGGTTCGGCTGGAGTTTGATCAGTGTTGTGGCGGCGTTCATCTGCACCAGACAAGGGATTGCATTTTCTGCCAAAGTATTGGGACTATCGCTCATTCTTGAAGTGCTCATACTTGTGATATTCGATTTTGCCGTTCTTTTCAAAACCGGCTTCAGTTTTGATGTCATTGACACCAAACTCGTCTTTGGTGGTTCAATGGGATTGGGGCTGCTCTTTGCCGCAAATGCTTTCGTCGGGGTTGAAGCAACAGGCCTCTTCGGAGAGGAAGCGCGAGACCCGAAAAAAACCATCCCGCGAGCGACTTATATTGCAATTTTGTTTATCGGCATTTTTTCGGCGGTTACCACCTGGGCGATTGTTTCGGCAACAGGTGTGGCGGTCGCCAAGGATGCGGCGTTGGCGCATCTTGAAACCGGCGATTTTGTCTTTTCACTTTCAAAACAATATCTGGGCAACGGCTTGACGCTTGTCATGACAATCTTGTTGCTGGTGAGTTTGTTTGCGGCATTGATGGCATTACACAATTCTGCCACGCGTTATCTCTATGCGCTCGGACGTGCACGTCTTTTGCCATATCGGCTGAGCAAAACCAAAGCCAACGGCACGCCGGAATTTGCTTCTCTTGTCCAATTCAGCTTTGCTGTTATTGTGGCCGGTCTTTTTGCTCTCTTCGGTATGGATCCCATTTCGACACTTGTTCCTTCAATGACGGGACTAGGTACTTTGGGCATTGTTTTGTTGCAATGCACTGCCGCATTGGCAATTGTCGTCTATTTCCGCAAAACAAAAGACAAACGTTATCTTAAAACGCTGGTTGCGCCGGTTATCGGTTTTATTGCGCTCCTCAATGTGGTGGTGATGGCATTTGTCCATTTTCCGACCATGGCGGGCTCGAACAATCCCGTTATCGGTATGTTGCCGTTACTCTTATTGGTAGCGATTATTTTCGGTTATTTCTATGGTTATCATTTGAAGAAAAATCGTCCGGAAATTTATCTGAAACTGTCTGAAGATCTTGACCAGATTGATCTTCCGCAACGCTGATTTAGCCGCCATTCGTAAAACAACAAAACTTCGTGGAAAAGCTCATGGTCATTTCTGAAGAAATCGCTCCACAATCACAGTCGGGAATTGTCTGGGCAATAGCCTGTTATTCGGGCATTGCATCGGGAATTCTTATGATGGCTCCTTCAATCGCCTCACAAGTTGCATCGGAATGGCATGCTGGCCCCGAGCAGATAGGCAATTTGTTTTCGATTGAACTGGGCGGTATGAGTTTAGCGACAGTCATTTCCTGGTTTTGGCTTTCGCGTGTCAATTGGCGTGTCGTTGCTATGATTGCTACGACACTCTTCATAATTGCCAATCTTGTTAGCGGTTACATGCCAACTTGGCAGTTATTTATCTTTTTGCGCTTTATTGCCTCTTTCAGTGCCGGCACGATTATGATCATTACGATCGCAAGCGGTGCACAGACAAAATTTGTACAAAAGACCTATTCTTATTGGGTTTTATCGCAATTATTGCTTGGCGCTGCCGGTCTTGCCGTATTGCCGTATATTTTTGCCTATTTCAACCTTGCCGGATGTTATATCGGATTAGCTATTCTGGCTTTTCTGGCGATGCCATTGTTAGGAAATTTTCCCTCGACTGGTGCGCCAACCCATATTTTACCGACCTCCATAGCAAGACAGAGTGCATTATCGTTTCGCACTATTCTTATAGTGGCTCTGCCTATCTTGAGCGTTTTTCTTTTTTACGTCGGTTTAAGTGGTGTGTGGACTTTTGTTGGCACGATAGCTGAACGTGCACATATTGAAAATTCCAATGTAATATTTTCTTTCGGTACTCTTATGGGGGTCGTAGGTTCTGCAATTGCCGGATTTTTCCCGAAAAATAAGGAAATTTCCATTCTTTCGGCCGGTTATCTCATGATGGCAGCAAGCGTTATGCTCTTTTGCGGTGTGCCGGGAATGACAAGATTTGTTGCGGGCGTTCTCATATTCAAATTTGCATGGACATTTGTATTGCCGTGGATTTTGTCATTCATTTCCCGGAATGACCATTCCGGTAAATTAATGAGCAGCATCAATCTTGTCATTGGCGGCGGCTTTGCAATTGGCCCCTTCATGGCCGGAAAAATTATTCAGGCTGCGCCGCTCAATACATCTTTGCTTTTTGTCATTTCATCAACATTGCTTGTGGTCTCGCTCGTCTTGTTGCTTGGCTATCGCATTTTCCAACAAAAACAAAAAGGGGAATAATTATATGGGAAAAACTGCTTTTTATTTCGATGAATGGTGCCTTTGGCATTCAACGGGACTTCATGCCGGTATTCTGGAGCTTGGCGGGTTTGTTCAGCCACCTTCATCTGCCGGACATGCGGAATCTCCAGAAACCAAGAGAAGATTGAAAAACCTCATGGATGTCTCGGGACTTACAAGAGAGCTTGAGGTCGTCTCAGCCGCACCGATAACAAAAGAGGATGCATTGCGTGTGCACACTCCTGCTTATCTCAAGCATTTCAAAGAGGTAAGCGATAAAGGCGGCGGGATGATGGGCGATAATGCACCGATTGGACCGGGAAGCTATGAAATAGCTTTGCTCTCGGCCGGACTGGCTTATGGAGCCGTCAGCTCTGTTCTTGATGGCCGTTATCACAATGCCTATGCGCTAACCCGCCCGCCGAGCCATCATTGTCTTCCTGATCAATCGATGGGCTTTTGCTTTCTGCACAATATTGCCATAGCGATAGAAAAAGCCAAACGCGAAAACGGCCTCAAACGCGTAGCTGTACTTGATTGGGATGTGCATCATGGAAATGGTACCCAAGCCATTTTTGAAGATCGTGATGACGTTTTGACAATTTCCATCCATCAACAAGGATGTTTTCCTCCCGGCTATAGCGGTGAAAATGACCGCGGCAAAGGGAAAGGGAAGGGTGCCAATATCAACATTCCGCTTTTTGCCGGTGCCGGCCATGAACAATGGGTCGATGCATTGCGCGAAATAGCTTTGCCAGCCATAGAAGCTTTCAAACCGGATATCATTATTGTGGCGAGTGGCTATGATGCCAATGCTTACGATCCGCTGGCAAGAATGCAATTGCATAGCCAGTCCTTTCGCGAATTGACCACTTTGACAAAAGAATTGGCCGAGAAGATATGTTCCGGACAGCTCGTTCTGGTTCACGAAGGAGGCTATTCCGAATTTTATGTTCCTTTTTGTGGTCATGCTGCCATTGAAGCTCTTTCGGGAATAAAAACAAAAGTGGTCGATCCGGTTCTGGATTTTGTCAAAGCACAACAACCTACCGGCGAATTTGCGGATGCTCATCGCAAACATCTTGATTATCTGAAACAACTTTTTTCAGCACCGGCATGATCTGCCAGCGGATGAAGTTCGACAAGGTTCAAATCAGAGAAATTGGGGATATGCGCGGGAACGGGATGCAGCCGTTCCCGCAGAGATGCGGGAGCAGAAAATGTTGCGGGATATTGATGCGGCTTTGGGATTTGCCACTTCTATTCTTGGCGAATTCGATATAGACGGCAAGGCACATGTCGAATTTGTCAAATATCGTGAAAATCATGTTTTCAAAGCGGTAACGGAGGAAAAATCCTATGCCGTGCGTATTCACAGGCGCCATTATCGCAGTAACGAGGAATTGCGGTCCGAGGCCGAATATGTTGCCCGCCTCGGTGAAGCAGGTATGACTGTTCCCAAACAACGTAAAACCACCAGCGGACAGTATTTTCTTGTGAAAACAGATAATGAAGGGGAAGACTACCAGATTGACGTGACGGAATGGATTGATAACGCTGTGCCGCTTGATGATACGATTCAAGGCTTTAAAGGGAAATCCACTCTTTCGGAAGACGATTTCTTCAAACTAGGGCAATTGGCTGCTACACTCCATAAAACCACGCGTCAGTTGCTTGTGCGTGACATTTTCAAGCGACAATCGTGGGACGGGGAGGGGTTAATCGGAAAAAATGCTCTCTGGGGAGATCCACTGCGAGCCTTTACCGAACCCGCGCAAAGACAGCTTATGGAGAAAACCAATGAAAGAATTCTGGGGGAACTCGGCGATTTTTCCAAGAATAGCGATAGCTATGGTCCCATCCACGCCGATTTCAGCCAAGAAAATATCTTGCGCAAAGATGGCAATTTTATTCTGATCGATTTTGATGATTGCGGTTTTGGCTGGAATATTTTCGAATTGACAACCGCATTGATCTTCTATCAACCGCACCCTCTTTATCAATCTTATGAAACAGCGCTCTTTAAAGGTTATGAAACTATTTTGCCAATTGACGAGAGGGCGCGGGAATTATGGCCGGCTTTCATGTTGGCGCGTGGTGAAACTTATATGGGATGGGCGGCTGACCGCATTGGGGATGAAGCAGCAAACTTTCTTTTGGCCGAGTTAAAGCCGTTACTGATCGAAAAAGCCCGACAATATTTAAAAGTCTAACAAGATTAAAAAGCCTAATAATATTTAAAAGCCTAACAATATATAAAAGGATGACCGATGATGTCAGAAGGAATAAAAAATCGCAGCCTGCTTGAGCGACGCAATAACACCATTGGTCGATATTCACCGCTCTTTTATAAAGAACCTTTGCACCTTGTCTCGGCAGAGGGTGTTTGGCTTCATGGTGCCGATGGGGTAACCTATCTCGACGGTTATAATAATGTTCCCCATGTCGGCCATTGCAATAAAGCGGTGGTCGAAGCTTTGACCAGACAAGCAAAACTCCTGAACATCAATACACGTTATCTATCGGGCCCGTTGATCGATTATGCGGAAAAACTTCTCGGGCTGTTCCCGGAAGATCTTTCGAAAGTATTTTTTGTGAATAGTGGCAGTGAAGCGAACGAGCTTGCTATCCGTATTACGCGCTATATGACCGGAAATAAAGGCATATTGATTTCCGATTGGAGCTATCATGGAAACAGCTATTCACTTGCCCGAATGACCACAGGGCTCAAAACCGCCGAGGGTATCGGACCGCATGTCAGGCCAATCCGTATTCCGGATGTGACAGCTTCCTCGATTTCTCCCTCGCTCTTGCTCGAACAAGCGCTCGATGAGGTTGATAAAGCTATTCTATCGTTAAAAGAAGCCGGATATGGCGTTGCTATGTTTTTGTTTGACCCGTTATTTTCCACCGAAGGGCTCATAAATCCTCCGCAGGGTTACATTGAAGGTGTGGTTCAAAGGGTGCATGACGCGGGCGGCCTTGTTGTGGCAGACGAGGTTCAGTCAGGCTTTGGCCGTTCAGGCGAGAAACTTTGGGGATTTGAACTTTACGACATAAAGCCCGATCTTGTTACAATGGGAAAACCGATGGGGAACGGCCATCCTTTGGGTGGTGTCGTCACCCGAACAGATATTCTCGACGCATTCGCCAGTCACAATGACTATTTTAATACATTTGCCGGTAATCCGGTTTCGGCGGCTGTCGGGCTTGCCGTACTGAATGAAATGGAAAGAATGTCTTTGAAAGAAAATGCGGCCGATCTTGCACAAATTATCATGCCGCGTTTGCAAGAAATGGTTCAAAAATTCGACTTTTGCCGCTTTGCAAGAGGGAGAGGATTGTTTTTCGGTCTGGAAATCCTATCCGATGATGGCAAGCCGGATAGCGCAAAAACAAAGGCGCTGGTTGAATTGATGAAAACCAGAAAAGTTGTTATTTCAAAAATAGGGCGTTTCGACAATGTCTTGAAAATTCGTCCGCCCATGGTCTTCAATCAGGATAATGCCGAATTCCTTCTCGATACATTGGAAGATGCTTTAGCCGAAGTCTGATTGTTGCCGATGAGGCATGAGAGTACCTCAAAGTTTTCTCAAAAAACGAACATGAATTTTATCAGTTCGTCTTTCAAAAATATTCCGTCGTAAAAAATCAATCAGCCGGCTTTAAAAACCGGCTGATAATTTTTTTAAAAATTTGAATAGTGATTATAGAAACGCGCTACTCATTCAATTCACAATGATCGTTTGAATATTGGTATTCTGATAAAGGCCTTCTTTGCCGAATTCGACACCGATACCCGATTGCTTTACTCCACCGAACGGAGCATTGGGTTGAATCCCGCCATGACCATTAATCCATGCGATACCACATTCCAGCCTGCTGGCGAGTGCTTTTGCTTTAGCAATATCTTTCGACCATACGGAACCACCGAGCCCGTTGGGGTTGTTGTTGGCAGCTTCTATGACCTTGTCGATATTGGTGAAACGGATAATGGGAAGGGCGGGACCGAATTGTTCACGGTCTACAAGCATTGCACCATCTTCGATATCGGCAACCAAAGTGACCGGATAGAAGTAACCGTTCTGGTGAGTAGGATCACCGCCAATCAGAATTTTCGCACCGCGTTTTTTTGCGTCTTCTACACATTCACGGACAATGTTGAATTGCATAGCATTCTGGACAGGACCGAGTTGAGAGGTTTCATCAAGACCATCGCCCATTTTGATTTTTGCGGCATAGGCAACCAGACTTTGGCAAAGTTTCTCGTAAATCTCGTCATGCACGTAAAGGCGTTTAATACAGGCACATATTTGGCCACTATTGCTAAACGCCCCCCAAAAAACTTTCTCGGTTATTTCTTCAATATTGCAATCGGGAAGGATAATTGCCGCGTCATTCCCGCCCAATTCAAGTGTAAGCCGTTTAAGATTTTCGGCAGCACTTCCCATAATTTTGCGGCCCGTTGGAGCAGAACCGGTAAAGACAATTTTGTTAATGCCGGGATGGGACGACATCAACGCTCCGAGTTCACCTTTGCCGGTAACGATATTAAGCACTCCGGCAGGTAAAATTGTATTGAGCAATTCGACCATACGGATGGTTGCCAAAGGCGTATATTCGGAGGGTTTGATCACCACAGTATTGCCGGCACGCAAAGCTGGCACAATGTGCCACATGGCAATCATCAAAGGAAAATTCCATGGTGTAATTGAACCTACAACACCGATAGGTTTGCGGTGAATTTCGACTTTTGCCAAGCCTGCATCCTCGACAACTTCCACAGGAATATCTAGATGAGCAGTGTAATCGCTCCAAAAAGTGGCGCCGCCCACTTCGCCAAGGGAACCTTGAGCGTTTAACGGTTTTCCTTGCTCGAGAGTGATTAATCGCGCAAGTTCGTCTTTATGGGAATCCAGAATTCCGGCGATTTTCAAACAAATTTGCTGTCTTTGCCGGTCTTCCATTGAAGACCAGGCAGGAAAAGCAGCTTGTGCCGCTTTGACTGCAAGATCAAGCTCTGTTTGACCCGCCACGGGCATCAGGCCGACAATGTCTCCATTGGAAGGATTGTGCACCTCATGGAAATTGCTCGTTTCCAGTTTTTGACCATTAATAATAAGGCTATATTTCTTTGTGCCTGACATGCGGGTTCCTCCTGCAACTCCTCTGATAATGCATTAGCCTACCAGTCTGACGAAACTCTGGCAATAACAATGAACATGTTAAATATAGACATGTCTCCTATGTTATTTTAACGATTTGCAATCCCTGCAGCATCAAGTGCTTCGTCAAGGACTGCCTCGTCACCTATATGGTTTGCAAGCAGCAAAATCAGACGGGCATTGAAGGCCGCGCTCTGTTTTTCATCAAGACCGTCATGGGCATGAATGAGTTTATCGTAAAAATTGTCAGGATGAGCAATATTGGCTTTGGTGTTGAGTGCCATGTCAAATTCTCCCTATCGCCTTTTTGAGACCGGATTCCACTTTCCCGCTGTCATAATTTTCCCAACGTGCAGCAACATGCTGGTCAGGCCGGATGAGATAGACTGCTGTGTTTGATGGCCCGAGCAATCTTTCCTGTAATTGACCGGAAATGTCATCCTCACTCGATAAGCTCAGCGGTACAACGTCAATTCCGGCGATTTTACCGGTTTTTGGCTCTTTCTGATTGATAACGAGCAAAGTGAAGTGATTGCCGGTTAAACGGTCAAGCAAATAACCGTCTTTCAGGCGGACATCGGGCAGAACCGAGCCGGGGCGGCTTCTTAAGGGGAGCTTTGTCAGATCATCCGTGTTCAAGGAAGATCGATCATAAGTTGCAGGTACCGAAAGTCTTCCTGAATTGACCATCGGGCGGGTCAATTCGAAATGTTCCGAAAGATCCAGAACAGCATCCCGGAACAGTCGGCTGATTGCCGATTTCGGGGTGATAAAATCCGTTGCCCGGGTAGAATTGAGAATGTTTTCGTCGGCGGCGTAAATGCGTTCATCATTATAGCTGTCGAGAAGTTCTTCAGGAGCTTCTTTGTTCATAACAAGTTGCAATTTCCAGCCCAGATTGTCGATATCCTGCAATCCGGAATTGGCACCTCTTGCTCCGAAGGGCGAAACTTGATGGGCACTATCGCCGACAAAAAGAATATGACCATGACGGAATTTTTCCATCCGGCGACATTGGAATGTGTAGATTGAAACCCATTCCAATTCGAATTTGGTTTCTTCTCCAAGAAAGGCTTTGAGACGCCGAATGACATTTTCCGGTTTGGTCTCTTCTTTTTTATCAATATTCCATCCCAGTTGAAGATCGACCCGCCAGACATTATCAGGCTGTTTGTGAAGAAGTGCGGATTGGTTCCTGTTGAACGGTGGATCAAACCAGAAACGGCGTTCAACAGGGAAATTTTTATTGTCCATGACAATATCCGCAATCAGGAAATTGTCTTCGAAAACGCGGCCGATAAAATCGAGGTGAAGCATATTGCGAATTGGCGAGCCGGCGCCATCTGCCGCAATCAGCCAATCGGCAAGGATTGAATAAGTGCCTTCTTCGGTTTCGATTGATAGACGAACTTCGTCATTCTCTTCAATGACCGAGGTAACACGGCTTTTTCCGCGCAACTCGATAGGGGCCCCCTGTTCGACAAGTTCGTTGACACGATTGACAAGAAATTGCTCGAAATAATATTGCTGCAAATTGATGAATGCAGGGCGTTTATGTCCATCTTCCGGCAACAAGTTGAATTCGAAAACCTGTCTTTCATCGAAATAGACCTTGCCGAGCTTCCATTGTACACCTTTGTTGGTTGTAACCTCTCCACAGCCCAAGCGGTCAAGTATTTCCAAAGTGCGTTTGGAAAAGCAAATAGCACGCGAACCAAAACTCACTTTGTCATTGTCATCAAGAACCACCACCGGAATGTCGCGTTGGGCGAGATCGATTGCCATGGCAAGGCCAACCGGCCCGGCGCCGACAATAACAACAGGATGCCTTGCCGGTGTCGATGCATCCTGATCTTTGCAATGTTTATAAGGATAAAGGGGTACTTCAAAAATCTTGCTCATGTCTGCCTCCCGTCAGTCAATTGCAGTAAAGTGACTTTATCATTGCTACGTTTTATCGGGCAATTTACTGTCCTAACTTATATTTATTGCTTCCCTGAACGGCCCCTTGAAATGCCCGATCATCCATTTTCGGCATTTTTCGGTTCCTTTGTTCGAAGGAAGGACATCACAAAACAAATCTGTTGACACTTTGTCAGACTGGCATTTTTACCAGAACGACATCAGAGGGAAGGCTCCAGCTTGTCCGAATGATAAGGGGGCAAATATGCCGGAGCCAAAACTCAAAAACTCATTGAGTTCAACAGTTTGTTCGTCATGACAGGTCTTGTCAGTCCTGTCATATACAGAGCTATGCGAGGAAAAATTTAGCGTTAGCCTTGCAATTCTTCCCACATTTTACGGTCGCGTTCTGCTGTCCAGATACGCGGCGTATCAATGCCGAGTGCTTCGTCATAAGCGCGTGAAACATTGAATGGCAGGCAATGCTCATAAATTGCATAGGAAGAAAATTTCGGGTCACATACGGCGCGACACGCTTCCCATGCCTGTTTCAAAGTTCCCCCGCCTTGTGCAACACGGCGGATCGGTTGATAAGTTGAAGAGACGAAGTCAATTGTATTATCAAGAGCTTCGTTGACCATCTTCTCTCCTGTCAAGGCATCGCCACGACCGGGTGCAATTGCATCAACATGGAAGTTGCGGATTGCTTCAATGGTTTTCGGCCAATCGGTAAAATGCCCGTCTCCGCAATAGCAAGCCGAATGATATTCAATAATATCGCCTGTAAACATCACATTCTGGTCCGGTACATAGGCAACGATATCTCCTGCCGTATGGGCACGTCCGAGAAACATCAAGTCAACGCGGCGTTTTCCCATATAGACAGTCATTTTGTTTGAAAATGTCATCGTCGGCCATGTTAAGCCGGGTATTTCTTCATGTCCTTCAAACAGGCGAGGGAAGCGCCCGAATTCCGAATCCCAGTCTTCTTTTCCGCGTTCGACCACTTGGGAACGGGCAACATCGGACATGATAACCTGTTCGGCACCATAAGCCGAAGCGCCCAGAACACGCACCGCATGATAATGACTTAATGTCACATATTTGATCGGTTTGTCGGTGACACTTCTTATGTTTTCAATGACTTTTCTTGCAAGACGCGGCGTTGCCTGAGCATCTATAATCATGACACTATCATCACCAATGATAACGCCTGTATTGGGGTCGCCCTCGGCAGTGAAAGCCCAAAGACCTTCGCCAATTTCTTTGAAGGTAACCTTCTTTTCCGACAGGTCTCCGGTCGAGGCAAATGCTTTAGCCATAATAACAGTCCTTTCAATGACAGTTATTCTGTGTTTCAACAGATTGAATTCACCCATACTCCGGTATGGCTGACTATTTTTCAGCGGAAGGACAAATCGGGACGACTGTAATGACAAGCCATCCATCACGCAGCGCTCCTCCCAGATTATGCGTGATTTGGTAGTTCAAAACCAAACACGAAAATAAGTGCTGTGTCAATTCGTTTCATATGAAATGAAATAAAATTGATATAAGCCTTTTCCACTTCTTGTTATGGCGGTTTTGTTGCCCTAATTTAAAAACAGCCGTCTTGTCGATGGATGGTAAAGTGTCAATTGTTCGGGAAAGTCGTTTATTGTCGAAAAGAAAGCAGCCTGTTTTTCAAAGCACCGCCGATCGGACGAATGTTTCCCTATCGGATGACTTTAGTCTATCGGACTTTCTTCCCTATCTGGCTACCGTTCTTGGCAGTCGCCTTTCTTCCCTGATTAGCAGCGTTTATGGTCGCAAATTCAATATAACTCTACCGGAATGGCGGGTTCTTGTTCATCTTAATGAAGAAGAAAAGATTTCTGTTCGGGATATTTATAATCGAATCGAACTCGACAAGGTATCCATTTCGCGAGCAGCGAAAAACCTTGAAGCCAAAGGGTTTGTTTTCAAGAAAACCGATGAGAGTGACAGACGCCTCGTCTCACTGTCATTAACAGAAAAAGGAAAGGAGCTCATTCACGCGATTGTGCCGGTTGCCCGCCAATATGAGAAACAGATATGCTCCTCTCTCAGTGCAAGGGAAGAAGACGAATTGCGCAGTCTTATCAAAAAATTACTCTTGCATCTTCCCGAACAGAAAGAAAATCCGCTCTGAGAAAATCCACTCTGGGAAAATCCGCTCTGGCAAAACCCGCTCTCAAGATTTCCAGTATCTCCCAAAATTAAAGCTGTGTTGCTCTATCGGTCTTTAATCATGTGCTTTTGTCATTATCCGGATGGGCTTTTTGAAAAGCCGGCAAGGCAACACAATTATTATAGATACGAAGTATATTGGGCGTTTTGTCGAGATCGACCTGCCATCTTATGGCGTTATAAACTTGCGGAACAAGACAAATATCGGCCATGGACGGTACATCCGAACAGCAAAATGTCTGTTCAGGCAATTTTTCGAGCATTTTCTCGAAATCACGCAAGCCATCGGAGATAAATTTGTGCATCCATTTTTTGCGTATGTTTTCATCTTTCGTGAGTTCAATGGCATAAGCAACAATTCGCAAATTGCAAACGGCATGAATTTCCATAGCAATGGCATAGGAGAGGGCGCGCACTTTTTGACGCAGATCAGGTTCTTTTGGCAAGAACAGACCGGGTTTGCGGGTTTCGTCGAGATATTCGATGATGGAAAGTGATTGGGACATAACGATATTGTCAATCACCAGAGCAGGAACCAGTCCTTGCGGGTTTAAAGCAAGATAGTCGGCGTTTTTCTGCTCTTTTTCCAGCAGATTAACCGGTATAATCCGGTATTGGAGGCCAAGCATATTCAATGCAATTCGCAGCCGATAGCTTGCCGACGAACGCCAGTAATCATAAAGCGTAATTTCACTCATCTCCCTAAAACCTCTTTGCTGGAATGTGAGCTTTCTGTGTTGGCAAATTATGCCGACCTTGTTTTGCGGTCGGCATAACGGGTTTCAAACAACAATCCATTATGCCGGAGTGCTTGTCTGCCGACCGCACGTCCGGAATAATGGAGAAATGTTGTCACTTGATAGACAACAGCAAGTGGCCCCTAATAGACAACAGCCGGTTCCACAATGGCGCGGCATTCGCCAAAACCGATTTGGACGCCGTCTTTTTCTTCGGTTCTGGCAATGAGAATGATCTCGTCACCATCTTCCAGAAAACGACGTTCTTCGCCATTTTCAAGTGTTACAGGTTTTTTCCCGCCTTCTGTTACCTCGAGAATGGAACCACAACTGTTTTGGTCGGGTCCGGAAATTGTGCCGGTTCCCAAAAGATCACCAATTTGCAAATTGCACCCGTTGGAAGAATGGTGGGCTATCATTTGAGCCATTGTCCAATACATATATTTCGCGTTTGATAAACCGAGACGGAAGGGCGGGAGGCCCTGATCACGCATTTTGGCAGTGCGAATTTGAACTTCCAATGACAATTGATAGGCACCATTTTTTCTGTCGGCTTCGCTATCAAGATAGGGAAGCGGCGCAGGGTCGCCGGCCGGACGTGCCGGTTGCGATATCCGATAAGGTGCCAAAGCTTCCGGCGTGATGACCCAGGGTGAAATGGTCGAGGCGAAGTTTTTTGCCAGAAAAGGCCCCAGAGGTTGGTATTCCCAGGCCTGAATGTCGCGTGCCGACCAATCATTGAGAAGACAGAAACCGCCAATATAATCTTCCGCGTCATCTATTCTTATCGGCTCGCCCAGTTTATTGGAACGTCCAATCCATAATCCCAGCTCCAATTCATAATCGAGTCTTTGGCAGGGGCCGAATTCGGGAACGGTCTGTCCGGCGGCTTTCCTCTGACCGTTCGGGCGACGGATATTATTACCCGATATAATGACAGACGAGGCCCGCCCGTGATAGCCGATGGGCACATATTTATAATTGGCCATGAGAGGATTATCAGGACGGAACAGCGCTCCGACATGGCTGGCATGGTGTATGCCGACATAAAAATCGGTATAGTCGCCGATATTGAAAGGGCGATGCAGTTGCGCCTCGCTTGCTTTTACCAGACATTGTCCGACTTTTTCGCGGTCCGGACTTTCTTCACTCAACAAATTCGATACGGTTTGCCTTAACACGTGTCGGCCATTGGGCGCATGTTTGAAAAAATCGTTCAATTGTGGTGCAAGAAGTGTTTCTGCGGCTTTTGCAGCTTCTTCCGGAAGCAGACCGGATTGTTTGACGGCAGCGATATCCAGAATATGATCGCCGATCGCAATGCCGCCGCGAGGGGTATCCCCCCGCAGCGAAAAAATTCCGAATGGCAAGTTCTGGATAGGAAAATCCTTATGACCATTGGCCTCTTTCACAAAGCTTTTCAGCCTGTGGTCATGTGTTTTATCTAATGCAGTCATCGTCCTTACCTCTTCCCGGTAAAATATTTTTTCAAGGTCAGACCATACTTCTTGTAATCTTCTTGTAAAATACCTGACTTAAGGGCGAAATCCGATACCTGCTGCGTAAAACGTGTCTCGAACATAAAGGCCATTGTACCTTCGAGTTTATGAGGCTTTAATTCCGCATTGCTTGCATTTTCGAACGCGTTCTTGTCTGGCCCGTGTGGCAGCATCGTGTTGTGAAGCGAAGCACCACCCGGAACAAAGCCGCCGCCTGTTTTGGCATCATATTGACCATAAACCAGCCCCATAAATTCACTCATGACATTCATGTGATACCAGGGGGGACGGAATGTATGTTCGGCAACAAGCCAACGATCACAAAAAATAACAAAGTCGATATTTGCTGTTCCGGGGGTCTCAGAAGGAGAGGTCAAAACTGTGAAAATAGATGGGTCCGCATGATCATAAAGAATTGGTCCCACCGGAGAATAACGACGAAGATCATATTTGTAGGGAGCGTAATTGCCATGCCAGGCCACAACATCAAGTGGCGATTGGTCAATGCCGGCTACATACATTTTGCCGCCGAATTTGACATAAAGTTTGCCTGGCACTTCCTTGTCTTCAAAGGCTGCAACAGGATAGAGAAAATCACGCGGATTTGCCATGCAATTGGCGCCGATCGGGCCACGTTCCGGTAAAGTCAGGGCACCACCATAATTTTCACAAATATAACCGCGTGCCGGACCGGAAGGAATTTCTACACTGATTTTGACCCCCCGTGGTATCACCGAGATTTCTCCCGGCTCTATATCGATGACACCGAATTCGGTACGAATTTTCAAATTGCCGAGCTGTGGGACAATCAATAATTCGCTATCACAGCTATAAAAATATTCGTTCTCCATTGACCGTGTAATTGTATAAACATGCGCGGCCATTCCGGATGTTGCACCCGCATCGCCGGCCGTTGTCAAAGTGTTGATGCCTTCCACAAAGGTCATCGGCTTGTCTGGAATAGGCACCGGATCAAAACGAACAGGAGCAACTGGTGTACCAATGTTCGGTTGCGGGGCAGTTAGCCAATTACCTATGCCGGTTTCGTTGAATTGCCCCCAATGGGCAACAGTCGGTCTGATGCGATAAAGCCAGGAACGTTCATTGGTCGTTTTTGGTGCCGTAAAGGGAGAGCCGCTTAATTGTTCTGCATAAAGTCCGTAAGCACATCTTTGCGGCGAATTGCGACCGCGTGGCAGTGCTCCTGGCAATGCTTCAGTTTCAAAACCATTGCCGAAACCGGACATATAGCCGGGCTCGATAGCACTCTGATAATCGGGTTCGGTTGTTTTCCATGTCATGGTTATTTTCTCCTCCAGAAAAATATTGACATTTTTAGAATATATATAAAAATCGTTTCATTTGTAACGGTCTGTTTTGTAACTATCAATATGTCTGAAAAAATTAATCTGGAAAAATTCATTCCTTATCGTCTGGCTCGCATTGCGACGTTGATTTCGCGCGATTTGCAGGAAACTTATAGCAAGCATTCCCATTTAACCGTGCCGGAATGGCGTGTTCTTGTGACACTTGGTGATTTCGAAAAAATGACAGCAAAGGAAATCGGCAAACATTCTTCTATGCATAAAACCAAGGTTAGCAGGGCCGTGCGTGCACTTGAAGATCGTCGTTGGCTGGTTCGTACAGAAAACGAAACCGACCGTAGAGAGGAATATCTGTCCTTATCGGCCAAGGGGAAAGAAATTTATTATGATCTTGTGCCTTTCGCTTTGAATTTTCAGAGAAAAATATTGAACACGCTTGGAAAAGATGCGGAGCGTTTTCAGGAACTTTTAACGCGCATTGAAAAACACTATGAAAAATAGTCCCTTGTCAAAGGCTATTCACGATTGCGCTTGAGCGGGATTATAAAAAGAGATAAGCGGTGGAAAAAGAGATGAAGTGTGGCTCGCTATAAAACCGTTCACGTTTTTTTTGATAATCGCTTTGTGGATGAGCCGGTGAATGCAGCGATTATTTACCTGCACCTTGCACATATTTGAATGCAGCTTGCACAAGGTATTTTTTAGATTATTTCTGACGAAGCGGACGTTGGAAGGCGGGAATTGCAGAGTGTTTTTTCAATCAAGTTTGAAAAAATCAAATAGCAGAATCTGAGAACCAAAAAGTGATCGGTTATAAATCCCCGTTTTCCTGCTTCAATTGATTGGCGACCGAAAAGCTATCTCTATTTTGGCGTTTCACCGAGCTTTCGGTTCGATCTTGTTCGGTTAAGCGAATTGTCGATTGATGTTCCGCCTTTTTCCAACCGGTTTGAAAAGAGGTTGCAGAACTATTGTATTATATAATGCTTTGGTGATTATCGATTATCTTTCGTTTAAAGATAACACATTGAAAATTATTGATTATCTTTTGTTTTTAGATAACGCATTGAAAATTCGGGTGTTCCATGATCATTTTGTAACTGTCAAACAAATTTAATGTGTTAAATAATTTTAAAATGGTATATTTTTCCCTTTGTTAGCGATAGCTATACTTATTTCCAGTGGAATCGATTTCTGCCGGTTGTCATGGAGGCTCCTGAAAGGAGAGACAACCGGCCGAGCTGTTCCAGTATTTGGGAGGAGGAAAAATTGCACAATCCCGAGAAAGAAGACATTTCTGAAGCTGTAAATTTGGCGGCACTTATTGATGGCGGGCGTTTGACGCCTTACCATGCATTGGTGGTTATTATTGCTTCGGTTTCCATTATATTGGATGGTTTTGACAGCCAGTTGATGGGATATGCCATTCCAACCTTGATGAAGGAATGGGAAATCGGTCGCGAAGCTTTTATTCCGGCAGTTACAGCCAGTTTTGTCGGAATGGTCGTCGGTGGTATCATCACCGGTCTGATGGCCGACCATTTCGGCCGAAAAAAATTGCTTTTAATCAATCTCTTTATATTCGGCATTGCGACTTTGATTATCGGCTTTACGACAACAGTTACCCAGATCGCATGTTTCCGGTTTATAGCGGGATTGGGCATTGGTGGGGCTATGCCGGTTTGTGCAACCATTGTTGCGGAATTTGCTCCGGTGCGTTCACGTGCTCTCATTGTTACCGGAACGATTGTTTGCACCCCCTTGGGCGGGATGGTTGCCGGCTATTTTACCGGATATATTTTACCACATTTCGGTTGGCAGACACTCTTTTTCGTTGGCGGCGTCATGCCCATCGTGCTTATCGCTATTGTTTGGGCATTATTACCCGAAACTCCTTTTTATCTCCTCAAACATGAAAACCGCTGGGCAGATTTACGAAAGCTTCTCGGGCGTATGCATATCCATGTTGCCGACAATGTTTCGTTTGAAAAAGAAACACAAAAAGAGAAAACGGATAACAAACGTTTCAGCGAGCTTTTCAAACCGGAGTTCCGATCCGATACGATAGCATTATGCTTTGTTTTTCTATTCTGCGGCTATACTGTTTATTCTGCTTTCGGATGGTTGCCGACAATGCTGACGGCCGAACATGTCAGTATCGAAAATGCCAGTTATAGCCTTGCCAATTACAATTTGGGCGGTTTTCTCGGAGCACTTGTTTGCGGTTATGCAATCAGCAAAATGGGATCTTTTTGGCCGATGGTGGTGAGCGGCATAGGTTCCTGGGCAAGTCTATTGGTATTGAGTACAATAGATATTCCAACAAATATTGGCTGGATGATAACGCTTCTGGTTTTACACGGATTTTTTATCAACGGAATTCAGGCACCTATGTATGCTCTTTGTGCATATGCTTTTCCGACCAATATTCGCACGACCGGTATGTCAACGGCTTCTTCATGCGGACGCGTGGGGGCGATCATTTCAGGTTTTGTCGGTGCTCCTGTCATTACGAAATTTGGCGGCGTAGGCTATCTTCTTATGCTGGTGGCTTGCATGGTGATTGTGACTTTCGGCGTTCTGGCTATTCGTAAACACATTCCCTCTCCCAGAGTAAGCAGGATCACCGAGTTTAAAAATGAAATACAAAATTCCTGATATTTTTTAAGCCGGGGGGCGAGGGCATCGTCTCCCGATCTATCCATTCCTGAAAATTTATTGATCTGCCAAATAAAGAATTCATATTACCAATCGGGAGGTTTTTTTGCAGAAATTATATGCAAATGCAGTAGAGGCACTCGCTGGCCTACTGGAAGATGGCCAAACAATTATGTGTGGCGGCTTTGGTCTTTGTGGCATACCTGAGACGCTGATCAATGCACTCAAAATTTCCGGTGTCAAAGATTTGACAGTTGTTTCAAATAATGCGGGTATTGATGGTATCGGCCTTGGACAATTACTCGAGACCAGACAGGTCAAGAAAATGATTTCTTCCTATGTCGGAGAAAACCGGTTGTTCGCCGAACAATTTCTTTCCGGTCAATTGGAAGTGGAATTCAATCCGCAAGGAACACTTGCCGAGCGTATTCGCGCAGGTGGTGCCGGAATACCTGCTTTCTACACAAAAACAGGCGTTGGAACACTTGTTGCAGAAGGCAAAGAACACAAAGAGTTCAAAGGCGAATTGTACATTATGGAAGAAGGGATCTTTGCCGATATTGCCCTTGTTCACGCATGGAAAGCTGACCATGAAGGCAATCTCGTCTACCGGAAAACGGCGCGTAATTTCAATCCGGTTATGGCAACAGCCGCAAAGATAACCATTGCCGAGGTGGAAAATCTCGTGGACACCGGTGAAATTGATCCTGACCATATTCATACACCGGGGATTTATGTTTCCCGAATTGTCTATGAACCTCGGCCGGTCAAACATATTGAACAACGGACAACGCGTAAAAAACCCGAAGGGGAAAATGAGCATGGCATGGACAAGAGATGAAATGGCAAAGCGGGCCGCGAAAGAATTGCGGGACGGTTATTATGTCAATCTGGGTATCGGTATCCCGACCCTTGTTTCAAATTATATTCCGGATTCTATCGACGTTTGTCTTCAGAGCGAGAACGGAATGCTTGGTATGGGGCCTTTTCCTTTTGAAGGAGAAGAAGATGCGGACCTGATCAATGCCGGAAAACAGACTGTCACCGAGCTTAAAAAAACCAGTTATTTCTCAAGCGCCGAAAGTTTCGCAATGGTGCGTGGCGGACATATCGATTTGTCGATATTGGGGGCAATGCAGGTTTCCGGTAGCGGTGACATTGCAAACTGGATGATACCCGGAAAAATGGTCAAGGGTATGGGAGGAGCGATGGACCTTGTGGCCGGTGTCAAACGGGTTGTTGTGGTTATGGAGCATGAGGCCAAAGGCAAGCCCAAATTGCTGAAGGAGTGCACATTGCCGCTTACCGGAAAAAGATGCGTAGATATCGTCATTACAGATCTCGGCGTTTTCACTTTGGCACGAAAGGGAAAACCAAAACTCGAGCTTGTCGAACTCGCTACCGGTGTCAATCTTGATGAAATCCGGGCAAAAACCGAAGCCGACTTTACTGTGAGACTTTAACGAGACGAAGAAAGAAATATGATGAAAGCAATTTGCCCTCCTATTGTTATTGCATCGGCCCGACGCACGCCGGTCGGTTCGTTAAATGGAGCTCTTTCCTCCCTTCCGGCGCATCAATTGGGGGCAATTGCCATTCGGGCGGTCATAGAACAGGCACAACTTTCTCCTGAAGATGTCGATGAAGTTATTTTGGGGCAGGTGCTTACAGCGGCACAGGGGCAAAATCCGGCGCGTCAGGCAGCTCTCGCTGCCGGTATCAAAGTCGAGAGCACCGCTATGGTTATCAACCAGCTTTGCGGCTCCGGCCTGAGGGCAGTTGCTCTTGGAATGCAACAAATATTGACAGGGGCTGCCAACATTATTGTTGCCGGTGGTCAGGAATCTATGTCGCAGGCTCCGCATGCCGCGAGACTGCGCGAGGGCACCAAAATGGGCAATGTTTCCTTTGTCGACACGATGATCGTGGATGGGCTTACCGATGCCATTTATGGCTATCATATGGGAATTACCGCCGAAAATGTTGCAAAAGCCTATAATATCACCCGTGAAGATCAGGATATTTTTGCAACTTCTTCACAAAACAAGGCCGAGGCCGCACAAAAATCGGGAAAATTCGTTGAAGAAATCGTTCCCGTAGAAATTGCAACGCGCAAAGAAAAGAAGATTATCCGTGACGATGAACATATCCGTTATGGCAGCACTGTTGAACAAATGCAAAAATTGCGTCCGGCTTTTGAAAAGGAAGGAAGTGTAACAGCAGGCAATGCCTCCGGTATAAATGACGGCGCTGCTGCGGTTCTTCTCATGACAGAAAAACAAGCGGAAAAACGCAATATAACACCCTTGGCACGAATTGTATCCTGGGCAACTGCCGGTGTTCCACCCGAATTAATGGGCACTGGCCCCATTCCTGCCAGTCGCAAGGCGCTTCACCAAGCCGGTTGGTCGGTTGACGATCTTGATCTTGTTGAAGCAAATGAGGCATTTGCCGCCCAATCATTGGCCGTTTGCAAGGAACTGGAACTTGATCCCGACAAAGTCAATGTGAATGGCGGCGCAATCGCTATCGGCCATCCGATCGGAGCCTCCGGTGCACGCGTGCTCACCAGCCTATTGTTTGAAATGCAAAGGCAGAAGGCTGGAAAAGGCCTCGCTTGTTTATGCATCGGTGGAGGAATGGGAATCGCAATGTGCGTGGAACGTCCCTGAGTAAAATAGTTGTCTTACGAGAAAAAACGCAAAGCAATTTTTGAGATTTCTGTTTCGTCCCGCATTTTTATCAAGCCGGATGATCTCCTGATCATTATCGGGATCTCCCGATAACTATTGGACGAGACAAATGAATTCGTGCCAGGAAGGTTAAGACTTTCATGAAGAAACTGTCGGAATAGTTTGCGTTATTTTATAACCATGCAAATCCTCTTCAATAGGCGAGCCTATTGGCTGAGGCTTAACCTCAAGACTCTGTTTGTCAAGCTTAAAGACTGGCGGCGCTTGAAGACTAGCGGCGTATTGCAAAACGCGATGACTAATCTGCACACAGTTTTTCTTGGCTATATGCTTGTGCCTCTCAGTCTTCTTCTATCTTGATTAATGAGAATTGATCTTCATCATTATATTTTCAGGTATCAGTTTTTTACATCGGAAATTCAGTCTTCAAAAGGCGTTTTATAAAACGGTAAAGTTATCATTAGTCCCGTTTTATATTTCAAAAATGTCGAAAACGTCCGGTCATAAATATAGAAAATCTTTTTTGAAATTATTTTTCTTTCATAGCTTGTTTGTCGGCGGCACATCATCCTTCATCGTTGTAACAAATTCTTTTTGTGGAACGGGTTCGGGTTCAGGAGTGGGAGATGGATTTTCCGGTATGAAAGAAGGGGGAACCTCTGGTAGCGGCGCGGGATGTTTAGCGGGAGCGGGATTATGAGGGGCGGTGGGTAAAGGCTTATTATCGGGTGAATGTGTATCTGGAGATGATTGTGTAATTGTGTCTGCCGGCGCAAAACAATAAAATTCACGACCAATAATGATGAATATCAGACCGATAAATAGCAGAAATCCTAAAATCATATAAATCCAAGTGAAATCCGGGATATGCCGATCAAAAAAAAGAGCTTGCGCAATTGCCTCGGAACTACCAGTGATGATGAACGCCCCGGCGACAGGTGATAAAAGCACCATTGTAACGCCCACTCGCCCTAAAAGGGTAAATCTTTGTCTTATCAATGTTCCTGTCAGATTGTACATTTCAACTTTACGCCGTTTTTGTTTTTTTGAAGTTGATTTAGTAAAAAATGTAAAAAGAAAATAAACGAGAAAACCGATGAGTACGAGTGGAATAAATAAAATCGTCCAAAATATTAAAATCACTTAAAATTTCTCTCTCAAAACTTTATGAATAGAATAATATATAATTATATCTTTTTATGTCCAGATTATCGACAGAATGTCGATGAATTAAATTGGTAAATATGAAGATCGGTAAAACGGGCTTGTTAAAAGGTTTTGGTGTTCAAAACATAACCCAAACCGGGGTTATGTTTCAACAGAGGGAAAACTTTGTTGGCAAGCCAATTTGTGTGAACTGAAAAACCGCCAGTCAAGAGCTTTAAAATGACAGCCATAGGAACAGTGTTGCGTTTCGAGGTAGGTCTTCTTAAGTTATAGACATTCTTTTGCTTTCATTGATGTCAGGTTTACCCGAATTCAATCATGAAGCGAAAGCTCTTCAAAAAATGTTTCTATAAACTGTTATAGAATAATCGCTCTTACCTTTGATAATGAATTTTTGTAAATCATTTTGAAATATATATTAATTGAATATCTATATTTTTTAAATCAAATTATTAATATATTTTATTATCAAATATAAAATAAAAATTATATTTCATATTTGTAAATCGTTATAACTTTTCATAAAATAAATTAAAAAAAGAATTATCCGATAACATCAATATGAAAATCTCTTTTATATATAAAACTAGCAGATAGTGTGAAAAACGAAAAAGCAGGCTGTTTCACAATTCCGGAATGATAACACGACGTTTGCCCGCGAGGTACGCGAAAACAATGATTGTTATGGAAATGCGAAAGGCAAGTGCAATAAGGTTTTTAACAATTTCAGTCACATGTAACTATGCGCTTCATGGACACTTGCGGTTTTCAATGCTATTCAGTTGC
>CAMLLT010000010.1 GCA_946480935.1 uncultured Bartonella sp.
CTATCAGGCAGCAAACGAACGACGGTTGAACCTGTGTCAATTGATTTGACTTTAATAAATGACTGATTCCCGTCTAATTTATATAGATCGACTATGCTAGGTGTGTTAGAGTTACACAATGCCAAATAGTTTGCATCTTTTACAGCCAGCTCGCGGCCATATGTGAAATACGAACCATCCTCTGGAAGAGGGAACTTCTTAAACACTTCATAGCTACGGCTACCTCCCGAAAACATAATCGGTGGTTGACCAATGAAACCACCCATAAGTAAATAGTGCTCATCATAAAAAAACAGACGAAAGCCCTTATTCGGGATAAACACACCCGCGCTCCCGAACACTTGTGTACGATCAATGCGGAAATCCGAACCACAAACAAATTGGTCTTCGTTTTGAGAGAATTTAGCTACATAGGCTGGCGAATCTAATGGCGGGTCAATTTTAAAATCATGACCGCCAGCTGCGTCTTCCCAATGAATAGATATGTAAGGTGAATAGTCTAATGGTTTAACAACCAGATCACGAGTCATTCAATCTTTGCCCTATAAATGAAAATGCAATGCTAGTTTGCGAACCACCAATACAACGAAACTTCATAACGTCACCAGCTTTAAATTCCACATCATGTGAGAAATAAACAGACGACTGATCGAACTCTTCGCCAGAAATAAATGAACAGACTCCAACGGTGCCTTCATTATTCTTTTGAATTGCAATATACGCGTCTTGCGGTGTGATCGGGGTTGTGTTTGACATATACGCAGTGCCAGCAAAAAACTTACAATGCGTATCAAATACGATCTGCGCAAATATGTCGTTGTTGGCTGCCCATCCGCAGAATATCGAGATCTCTACACGAGGCGAACATGGCCGGACTTCACCGATCGCATCCCATCCTTTTCTATCACGATAGAAATACATAAGATCGTCATATTCAGAAAACGTGAAACGGGCATGTAGTGGTGGAACCAGCATATAATCTTGGTGCCATTTTTTCGATTTCTGCGGCCGCTCGCACCATGTATCTTTAATCGGGTAACATCGAGAATTGTAAAACGTGTCTTCTCGTTCAGTGATGCCGCGATCAATATAAGAAACTATATCAGGGTCGATTGGAACATTTGCTCGTGGGTCACGTGTTTGATCTACCTTTCCGACAAGCCATTCTTCGCATAGCAACGCATAGTTGTTCAGGTCGACATCCCACAGCTGTTCACCAGAACCCCACAAAGCATATAGGCCATCTCGTAAGTTAATGCTATGATCTACACGAGGTTCACCTCTATGGGGGCGTAAACTCCAATGGCCGACATCATTATCACAATTCCCATGCTCATCATACTTAACCATCGTGTAGTCCCCGTACGGCTCCTACAAGCGAGATCGACACGTCTGCACAGCCATTCCATGATCTGCATACAACATTAAGTCGGTCGGGTTCAGAATACTTGCTTTGGCTTGCAGTCGATAGCACTGTACCACTTGCTGTAAATGTCAAATATCCGGTTGTGCCATTTAATGAACCTGAACCGACAACAGCACTTTTCGGTGCTAAACCATCTGGCGTATTTTTTTGGCCGTTCAAACCATAATGCACAATATCGAATGATGCGGTGCCAGATGTGTTAGCCACGATCGGGCATTTGGTTCCGCTTGTATAGTGAAATTCAAGTGAGGGTGCTAAAGTGTAAACCACCCCGCCAACATAAGCTGATTTAATGAATACGTTTAATTCTCTTGGAACGGGCGGATTATCTGCTGATAAAAGATAAAGCACTTTCCAGCCACCACGATTGATATACATGGCATCTTCATCGCCAACATAGATCTGTTGACCATAAACTGGTGTCATCCGATACCATGTACCACCAAGCATATAAAAGATTGAGCCGTCATCTGGGTTGATATAACCTGTACTTGTCGGGGCTGTTTCCGGAATAGGTGTTGACTTGCTTTTGACATACCCATTAATCAGGAAAGCCGATTTAATCAGGTTGTGGTTCATATCATCACCCCAACCATGGCTACCAACTTGAAACGTACTTAACGTAACCGGACCAATATCAACAAAGCTAACACTCATTCAAATATATCCTCATCGGGCCATCCGCCATAAAAGAACCCCCAATCACTGCCAAAGCCTTTTCTATACAAATACGCGGTAGGCTCAATCCCTTGTAGAGAATCCAAACTGTGGTCTTCTCCAAACTTACGTTCGGCTATAAACTTTAAATGATAAGTTTCTATTCTGCCAGTTTTAAATACGTCAACGGTATATTGCTCCGCTGTTAAATTGCGAATGCGCTTTTCATTAGACGTATTATAATCGGTGCAAATCGAGGTTGTCTGATTGGGTTCAGGATTGACTGTTGTGTCATTCCATTTGGTATATATTGTGTCTTCCGTCGTTCTGTTACGAGTTGACCACGAAAAAAGGATTGACCAGTTGCGAGGGTTGTAATTATTCCGCTGGTCATAATCTTCAAACAGCCTGTTATCAATCCGAACGTTTGCAGGTCTGAATGGCATATATGGTCGTGCTGGCCTATTCGTCGTTATCAACGGAACCTTGTCAATATCCGAAACGCCTACGAAAGTACGCAGCTGAATTTTGTATTCAGAGTTGGTATCCGCAAACTCTGGCGTTCCATCCACGGAGTCAAAATCTTGTGTTATAAAGTGTAAAATAGTACCAGCAGGCCATATATGTGGTACTGTGTCATGAATACCACGCAGCACTCGATAGCCGTTATTATCAAGCTCTTCTGTGACCAGAACCATTTCGGCCAGAAATTCGCGACGGCCTTTACCCTTACCCTCATTCAACTGCAATCCGATATAAATGAGATCGCCCACTTGTGGCCGGAACGTACCGAATGTGTTAAGCGGGTTCACATAGAGATCGCTTTCAACCTCTAACGATAATGTGTTCATTAACGTACTTTTGGTTGTGAGATTCATATCAGACGAGGTTACCCAACTCTCCGAACCATCTGGCATAACATCGGATTCAGAAAGCAGGAATGAAACAACATTCGGGTTCGTCGTTGATACCATCGCAGCGTCAATAATCTGCGGGTAAGCTTCATCGGTCATACCTGTGCTATCAGTTACATTCGTTATGATTAACGGATATGACAACGCGATAAACATGTTATCCGATTTAGCTAAATCAGGGTTACTGGTTTGATTTTCATCCCCGCCACCTTGTGACGGCGGTTTGGGTGGTGGCGGGGTAGTCGGGTAGACATATTCAGCATATGGAATACCGAACACATCTTCCAACAAAGAAAGCGTTATTTTTGAATCCTCAAACTTTCCTTCGTTAATATCCATGATGCGCATAGGAAGTTTTTCAATCTGATATTTCGGCCATGAAAAGCTGATAACATCACCGATTGTCAAGTCCCAACTTCTGCGATTTACTTCGATTTCAGCAGATGCAAGAGGTGACGAGGCCAGAACAATGTCACGGGCTGCAACTCTATTTGCCAGATCTTGAGAACGAATACCATAATAATTATGATTTTCGCTTACAACCTGCCCTTGCATCGCGATATTGGCTGGGTCAGAATTTGTAACAGTTTCAGATTCTTCATTTTCAGGGTTAGTCCACGTGACAACGACTTCATTGACAGTTTCACCCCAAAGTTTACGTTGAAACGTCTTTAAAACAGCGTTATCAGGGCCAAGCTCGATCAAGCCTTGTGGGTCATAGTCGTTGCGCAACAAACGCAATGACACCTTACCAAGCCGAGGATTAAAAAATAAAACTGCGTTAATATGGTCAAGGACTTCTTGAACAAAACTTTCGATTGCGGACTGCTTTACCCAATGAAATGATAAACCAAAGTTTTCAGCATTAAGTGTTTCGGCAGCTTGCACGAATGATGGAACGTCGATCTGTGACACAGAAGCATCCATTCCCCAAAGATCATCTGTCAAAGCATCGAAAATAATATGGGCTGGGTTAGCGTCAACATAGCCTTTAGGGTTTTTGATTGAGCTATAAGACGACGGTAGCCTTACCGGTATTCTTCGCCATCTCGCCGACACTTGCGGCACATCTGGCATGTTAGCTCCAACCATAAAACCAGATGAACGATCATTACCTAGAAAGATCAGACTGGCTATACCACGATATGCAGGCATGTTAGCAGGTGTTCGCCCGAAACGTGCTGCATATTCAGCTGGTGCAACTTGGTCCCATGCGCCATTCATATTGAACATGAGGCCATTAATGCCGCCTTCACGCTCATCACCCCCGAATAGATCTTTCTTCTTGAGCTTGGTAGTGCTATTTCCCCATAGCTCGCCTTTCCAAGCTTGACGATCTTTGAAGATGACCTCTGTTAAACAGTCAACCGGACCAGCACAGAACCCTAAATGAAAAGAGATCTGATACTCATACCACAGTCGCTTATGCTTTTTCTTGCTGCTGCCGCCCATTCATATGGCCTTTCTTGACTGCAATAATATGCTGAACGGGGCGTTCATCCAACTTCTCGGCCTCACTCAACGGAAACCCTTCCCAACACATCTTATGCCACGGGTAATCATGTTCCTTGCACCATTGTTTAACGCCTGCCACACAATGACCGGCTCGTTTACAGTCGTAAAGAGAAATAACATCATCACTATTTGGAATAAGTTTGGTCATTTCTTTTTCGTCTTCTCCGTATGCTTAATGTATCGCTTATCCCCAAACCATAGGAAGTTAGGACTTTTAATCAAAATCTCTCCGAACACAACACCAATCGGCTTACCTGCTTCGGCAGTCGGGGATTCCATTTCGGTCATTTCAGCAGGTTTGGCTGCTTTCGGGCGGGGTGCTAAAACATACCCGATAAACAACAAAGCAATGCCTACAATAAGTGCGCCAATCATCCGTTATCACCAATAATCATGATATTTGCATGGATTTTTCAACGGTATCCATGGTTGCCCGCCATAATTCTGAACATTATGATGCAGATTCTCGCAGTCATCTAGCTGGTGATTACAACCGAGATAGATGTTGCAAATTGTTCCAGCTTTTAAATACCGCAAGCTACCACGAATGGCTAACTGTTTTTCATTTACAGTGCCTAGTGTTCGAGACTCCAAACCATTCTCGCCTTGCCAAGTGATAATACCGTTTGTAAACTTCGTGAAATCAACATCTTCGTTCCATCCACCTTTAACCGTCATTGTTCGGCCGTTGATAACTTCAAGCACTTCTGCACGGAAAACCCGCTTATTTGCACGGCAATATTGGCTATATAAAATCAATGGGCAAGGATACTGAAAATTGCGTCTAAGGCCGGGTCGCGCAAAGGATGCAAGCAATGAATCACACGTTAAATCAGTGACATCTTCATGCTTTGTAACCGACAAAATTCTGCCCTGCCAGATCGTTCTAAATTGCATATACGGGTCGGTTAAATGGCCTGCATAAATCGTGCACGTGCACACAGTCGCAGGCGGATAATCGCCATACATTTGAGCCAGATCTGTGTCGACTGGAACGTGAATAATTAATGACGTACGTTCAGCTTTTGACGATTGTTGAATGGCCTCACGATTGATCGGTGTCGGAAGCCAAATCGGGTCATTGTCACTTGCAACATAAGGAGTCGTTTCAGAGCTTGGCTTGGTTGGGTCACGTTGCAAAGCTGCAATGCCGTTACAATAATAATAGACACTGTCTTCCTTATCACCGAACGTAAACTTATAAAGCTCGATCGGTGAGCCTTGATAGTCACTGTTTTCTAGCTGGGCAAAATTCTTGCTGTCATCGTTAGCCATTATAGATCTCTATTTTCCAGCACAATATAAGATATGTTAAAACGTGCCTTGGTATCCGTCAACCATTCCACTTCGAACTCGTCACTGCCCATTCTGGCAACCAGAACCCATGAAATTTTCAAGATTGTTTGAGGCGTTAAAAGCTCATCCGGAAGACTGCCGTCAATCTGTAAAACAGATGAGCTTGTTTCCGGCAATGTGTCAACAAAATCAACTTTGTAATGAAATTGTCGGCCATCTGCCATTTGTAGCAGAATGCGCTTGTAGATCTTCGAGTTTTTATAAGCAACACCGAATGAAAGCCCATCCATTACAATTGACTTGCCATTGCCAAGAACATAATTAAACGGAACATCGGCTTCATATGTTGGAACGAGAAACTCACGTTGCCGCCCTTTCAGACGAACAAAAAACTCGATAAACTGCTGAATTTTATCCACACCTTCAAGCAGATATGAATTTGTTACAGTACGAGAAGGGAACGCGTATTTACGGAACGTGGTGATCTTGCCATAGTCATAATCAACGACGTCTGCTTCATCTGTATAGGTGAACCGCTTACTCTCCGCCCAATTATGGGGGACTTCTAACACTTCACGGCCTGCAACAACATTAAACTTCGGTTGCGTTTCAAAGTTGTCATTGATTGTGAAACCTGTGCGGGTTTTCCGTTGATACATGTCTGTAGGATTGATTGCAAAATCTATCTCCATCGTATAGACATCGGATGTTACACGATCAGCTTCTGGCGTATTCTGAAATCTACCGAAAACAGCTGGATAAACCCTTGAATTTATTGGGAAATCTGAACCATCGAGTTTTGTCGCTGGGTATTTATCACCGTCTGGATTATTCGGGTCAATTGGTTTACCAGCTAAAGGATGTGGAATGCGTTCCTCTTTAAAGGTAATGGAATTGGCTGTAAATGACTCAACCGTACGAGTCTCCCATTGATCGCGTTTACCGATCACAACTCGCATATTTGTCTTTAGCCACGTCGGATAGCCAACCTTTGTAACTGTTGTAAGGCTAGCGTCAAACCCGCTTGTTCGGTGTTCTGGTGTAGTCGGTTCTTTTAAAACAAGCACCCTCCGCAAATCCGGTATAATCGTCGGCTGGGTCAAACCGTTAGCCATATAATAGTCCATATACAGCTTAGCATCCTCTGTAAAATGACACGTGTAACGAATATATCGACGAGGTTCGGCACGAACTGCACGGCGTTGTTCACGGCCAAGATCGGATGTGATAATATCGGTTTTGAAAGCAAACTTCTCAAAAACGGATTCTGCCCAATTGGCGTTACCGGTTATAAGCCACTCTGTTTGACCTTCTTTTAGCTTCCCGAACGCTACAATCATTTCAAAGCTGCCTTAATATCTGAACTTCTGCGTCTAACGAGATTGATAAATGCCTTTTCTCCGACAGATGTTTCCAAACCGGCAGAAACAACATCGGCGTTATCAAATAGATTAACAACCTTAACATTTGGCGTACCAGAGTTTCTACCGCCGTTTAACGTATGACGTGGGTCACTACGAGTAAGGACTTCTTCATTTTGTTCAAGAATAGCTGGTACTTCGTTAGGCTTCAAACCAGCGAACCCGCCTCCGTGGTAAAACATAGGCGCGGCAAATGCGAGAGGGCTAATAGCCCGTGTTGCAGGCCGTGCGTTACTGGCAAGTCCGCCCGTATGCATTGTTGCCATAAGCGTATTCATGCCACCAGCAACCCAACCACCTAATGGCATAAGCATTTTGAAAGCAGCAGCTTGTACCAACATGCGCCCGATCTGGATAGCAAAGTCACTTGCAAAAGCACTGAACACTTCCCAAACGTTTTTAATGCCCTTTTCACCAGAAGCCCATGCACGGGCAAAGGACTCGATCGAGTTGGTGAGACTGCCTGCCATAGTGTTAGAGATCTGCTCACCAGACCATAGCGCAACTTGCCCGACAGTTTGAATTTGGATTTTGGTGTTCTCCAACTTCTCGATCAGGTTCTGGGCATCGGGCGAGTTGCTGGTCTTATAGAATTTCTCCATCTTATCAATGAGAGCAACCGTCTCAACATTGAGCTTGACCATGTTACGATCAATCTCTTTGATACCCTTTGCATCACCACGACGGGCTAGATCAGTACGTCTTGCTTCAAGCAGGCTTCTACGCTCCAGAAGTCGATTGAGCTGTTCCTCCATCTTCTGGATGTCGGACTTTTCTTTCTTCTGATCTTTGATCTTCTGCGTGTTATCGTATTCAGCAGCAGCTTGTTTACGAATGGTTTCAAGATCTTCCTTGCTAATATTGGCATTCGCCTTTTTAGCTTCGGCAAGTTTGCTCTCGATAAAGGCTTCTTTTTCCTTACCGGCTATAATAAGCTCCTGCTCCTTGAGCTTTTCTTTACCAGCTTCAATTGTTTTCTTGGTAGCTTCTTCGCCAGTCCTTTCTTTAGAAGCTTGTGATTTTGCATCTTCACTCACATCGCCCCATGCATGTGTCATAGCTTTAGCCCAACGACGGGCATCTTCCATAGCAGAAGATGCTATCGCAGCATCGACAGAGGCATTTCGGCCACCGTTGCGAATGTCACCTGCATTGCTGAATGGGGAACCCGTGTTGATTGTCGCATAAAAATTGCGAAAGCCCATACCGCTTTTAAAGCCACGATCGTCAAAATAACGAATGAAGGCTGGTAACTGTTCGGATGCACTAGCGTTTTCCGGCATTCCATAACGACGACGGGAATCTGGGCTAAATTGCAGAAGGCCATAATATTGACCGCCTTTACCGCCCCATTTATTCGGAACGCCACCGGATTCATAATATATAGCCGTTAAAACATCTTCAACAGTCAAGCCATACCGGCCAGCCAATGCAGCCGCAACAGATGCAACTTCCGCACGGCCACCACCTTTACCATCCCGACGTTCTCTAAGAAGCGTATCAGGCAAAGATGCCATTTCAAGCTCATGCTTACCCTTATTGAAAAGGTCGGTAGCATCTGCGGCCATTTTAAGTTTTTCAGCTGCGGTGGCAGCACTTCTTGCAATAGCATCCAAAGCTAATTTATACGAGTCGTCAAGCTTGGCAGCGGCAGCTAATTCTTTAGCTTCTTTCTTTAATTGTGGGACCGCGTCGGTTAAGCTCTTCATCGCTGCCTGATAATCAGCAAGAGCTTTAAGCGCTTCGACATCATTCTTCGAGTTATCCTCTTGTGCCCTTGCGAGATCTTGTAAAGACTTTGTTTGGCCTTTAAGTGCTTCTGTGACTTCTTTAGATTGACTGCCAAGACCAGCTGATATTTCCGCTGCTTCCTTTTTCGCTTTAGAAAGCTGATTAACCTTATCAACCTGATTAGCTAACTCGATCGCTTCGCGTTTGATACTGTCACTGGTAGCGGTACTGATAAGCTCATTTAATTCTTTTGTGATGTCATCGAGAGGTTTAGTATTAGTGACAATGTTAATGCGAATATTACGCAGCTTATCCAACTCATTATACGTACCATTAATGCCCTCTTTAACAGTGGCGTATAGCCCTTTAACGTCATCTGTAATTCCTGCAAAAGGATTCAATGAACCTCTATTTCCATTAGCAGAATTTCGCAATTGGGAAATAGCTTCGTCATAAGAATCCTTCAACCGATAAAAATTGGCATCTGCATCTTTAATGCTAACTGTACCTTTAACATCTTCAAACGTTGGCGGGTTCTTGGATTTCTTGCTCAAATCATCGTACGACTTGAGCAACTTCTGCAAGATCTGCTCATGCTCATCGAGGGCGGAAGTGGCTTCCGGAACCTTCGTTGCCATACTTTCAAAGAAATTAATAACCAGATCAGCTGCCGCACCAATCGCAAGCATTGGCAAAAATTTACGTGCTGCTGCGGCTAATCCGGTAAATGCAGCTTTCAATACGCCAGAAGCCTCCGCAGTTGCCATGAAAGCTGCTGGAAGTGCTTTAAGCTTAAGCCAAAAAGCATTAAGGGCCGTTCCCGCTGTAGTAAACGACGCATAAACACCCATCACCCAACTGGCAGCTTTAATGGCAACAAGCGCATTAAACAGCTGAACAATCATGCCAATATTATCAATGAGCGTCTTTACAATATTGACAATGCTACCGGCAGCCGCGCCAATCGACAAGAAAAAGTCTCGGCCTTCCCGACTATCCAATTTGGAATTTAGATCGTCAAATAAGCTAATTAAGGATTCAACAAAACCACCTTTACCAACAAGTAAACGGCCTTGATACAACTGGTTTTCAAATTGACCTAAGTGGGTTGTCAACGTACGCAGAGATGCAGGTAACTGATTACCGAAAGCATCATCCAATACTTGCGCGAATGAAACAAGCGTCTTCTCGTCGGCAAACACTTGACCTTTACGCATTAGATCAGTCAATTGAGCAGTGGTTACTCCGACAGCTTTGGCGAACAAATTTAACGCGCCAGCCATACGATCGCCTAACTGCCGTTGCAACTCTTCGGATGCGACTTTGCCTTTGGAAATCATCTGGGTTAAGGCGAGGAAAATACCAGATGTTTGCTCCATCGTATTTTTATTAACACGAGAGGCTTCCGAAACAGATGTAAAGATCTTCCGAACGCTTTCCATCGAGAAGCCAGCTTGACGGGCTGCAACTGCAAACTTGGAATATTCATCCGAAAGAACGCCCATATCCATGCCGAGACGACTTGCCAATCGAGTGACAAAACCCATCTCACTTGTAATCGCGGCTTGGTTTTGTTGCATGACCACGCCAATACGGTTCTCGGCAGCTTCCCACTTTTTATAAGCGTTAATCACACCACCAATTTGATCGCCCACTGCATATAAACCAACATAGGCCGCAGTGATTGATAAGATCTCGCCACGAATGCGTTGCAGCATTGACATGGCTTTGCGAGATTCACCATAAATACTAGTGAACAGCCCTGTAACAGAACCTGCTCGCCCCGCAGCACTTGGCAATTGGTTGAGAAGCGCAATCTGCCTTTGAAGCTCAAGTTGCGCCTGTTTGGTTGCAGCTGTAAGATCTCGAAAAGCTGCTGCTTCGGCATCCGTCGGTTGAACCGTCGCAGACATTGCAGCCTTAACGCGTGTAAGCTCATTATTCAGTGTTTCATAAGCTCGACGCGCCTGATCGACTTGCGCATTTTGATTGCGTAAAGCTGCTGCGGTCTTCGGGTCTGCAAATCCACCATCACCCGTCGAGAACCTATGCATTGCAGCCTGCAACTCGGTAGTCTTCTGTAAAGCTGTGTTAGCAGCCTCACTGGCTTTCGCAAGATCTTCTTGGCTTGCTCCAACAGTGTTCAACGCACGACTTGCATCGTTACTTAGCTTGGTGATCGACTCAAGCTCATTAGATGCCTTCTCGAAAGATGCAGCTTGACGATCATATTTAAGTGAAGCTTTTTCAACGCTGTTTGCTAGCGTGTTCTCTTGCGACACAGCATTTTTAAGTGCGAGAGATGTTTCTGATAACTGCTCTTTTGTCTTAGCTATAGAATTGTTTAAAGCTTCATATTTGCCAGATGCTTCGGCCACAGCCGCGTTCGCTTTATCAAGCTCGGCCTTTGCAAACACTTTGGCAGATTCAGCAGCAGTATTAAACGCGCCACCTTGCGGGGTTTTTGAAGCAGAACGAACCAAAGCGTCATACGCATTTTTAGCATCACGCAAAACAGCGTTTGCTTCGGTCATGGCGGTTTTTGCCCGCCCCATATCTTTAACGAGACTATCGTAAACTGCTCGTGCCTCATCGGCAGCTCTAGCAGTCTTATCTACATTATCTTTAAGAACCGCTTTATCTTCAACAGAGGTCTCGACGGTCTTGCGCTTTGTCTTTGGCGCATTAGCAGCATCATACGCTTTTTGAGCAGCTTTAGCGGCAACTTCCGACTGCTTGAGGTTTTCCTTAACCTCTTTGACAGCAAGCGCAAAGCCTTCATATCTAAGCCGTGCCTTCTCAACTGCTTCTGCCGCTTCATCCATTTGCTTACGAGACATGGCAGCAGCTGCACCAGCTTCGGATGCGGCCAGTGCTTGAGCGTCGTTTTTGGCAGATGCCTTATTAAGAGCGTTATAAGCCCGTTCGGCAGATTTCAATTCACGATTGGCATCGGATAGCTCTTTTTTAAGCGCACGGGCTGTTTCGGATTGTTTAGCTTGAGAAGATCTCAAATCATCGGAAGCCGTTTGCAGCTTTTTAACACTATCGCTTGCAGCAGCATATTGAGATTTTAAGGTATCAAGCTCTTCTTTGGATGCAGCAAGTGTATCGGATAGCCGCTTTACAGCGTTAGCAGCACCATCCAAGGTAGCGTTAATTTTTGATAAGGCTTGAAGGCCGCTGATCTGTGATGTTAAACGTTTACCATCATCGCTAAGCTTGCCAATGAAATTTCCAAAATTCTTGGCAGCGTCGGATGCACTTCCAGCAACTTTAGCAAAATTCTTTATTGCATCTGCGGCTTCTTCAAATGTCTTAGAAGCTTCGTTTTTTGCACGGATGACAAGTCTAACGTCTTTATCTGCCATAGCTGCTTTTCCAAAGAGACGTTACGTTAAAATTATTCCAAAGCCCGTACTGCCTGTTGCACCAGCTTATTGAACGCATCCGACGCACCTTTGTCAAGCAGCCCACCAATGGCTAACCGCAAAATAGCAGCATTACTCGCTGCTTCGGCATTCAAACGTTCTGTTAAAATATTACTCTCGATAAATACGAATAAGAGAGGCATGTGATCGGCATCCGGATAACCATGATCTTTCAATTGGTTTACACGCCTCCAGATATTTTTAAACCACCGACGCATCTTTTCATCGGAAGGTAACACTTCGGGTGTTACTGGGGGTTCGTCAGTGCTATCTGCCCTGCTGTTATCGCTTTTTGAAAGATCATAAACGTTTTTTTTAGAGAATCTTCTCCAACAAACGTCATATCAAAGACAGCGTTCAAAATCTCAAGCTGTGTCGAAAAGGGCAACCGACGAATGGCGGCCTTTGTTTCACTGTCTTGCTCATGAATAGCCATAGCTATAACATTAACGCAGAGGTTCGGAAATTTCATCGCGATAGGCTCAATGCTGTAATTCCCATCATCACTTTTTTGCCTACCTAAATCAAATTCAGTCCATGCATCCCTTAGATCTTTACCACTTTCCCCTGTTGCAAGAAGCATAACATCACTGAATGTAAGCCCATAAATATCAAAAGATGTTTCAGGACTATCAGGCGTTTCAGGCAACGTAAACGTTCTGGTTGGGTTTCGATAATTTTTTAGGTTAGACACATTGACCTCCAGATAGGTGATATGCGCCCACTTTTATAGCAGGCGCATAACTATTTTTATGCCACGCTCATCGGCTCGTTGTCAATATAAATAGGTGCAAGTTGGCCGCGCTTGAGGATTTCAAGCTTAAACTGCATCTGCTGCCAAGTATCCGATTTAAACGTGTATTCGCCAGTCGGCTGAATCTTGACATAAGGGAACCAATACGTCTGTTTTGCTCCGGCAACGTTGTTAGCTTCATAACGCATTTCAAAGAAGCCAGCCGCATCGCCCGTTGAAATTCGATAATAACTTACAGCAGCCGCTGTATAGGTAACCGTGAGCGGGTCACCATCTTTCAAAGTCAAACCAGTTGCCAACACATCAATTGAGCCAAACTCATAGTTGATCGTATAATCAAAATCTTCAACAAGCGTCTTTTCGCCTGATTTAACAACAACCGCTTTATCAGGTGAATGTTCAATTGCGCGAACGCCTAGACGATTGGTCGGGGTGATGCCAAGAACATACGTCGCACCTTTGGTGATACTTTCAAATGTCTCGATAGCCTCACCACCTGCTTGTGTCACAAGTTTCGCAGAGTTTGTATAAAAGATTTCATAGTTGCGAATGTCAATGTTGTCGCAGGTCAAAGTGGCAGTACGGTTGACTTGCAGCTGGATTGACGCATCTTTTTCACGTGTGCCACGGTCGGATGAATAGTGATCGAGGTTTTCACTTTCAATCGTCAATGCGAATTGAGGGGTGTTCCCCAAATAACGAAACTCGCGGGCAGGCGAATTATCATCTACGGGCTTTCCGCTAGCTTCTGCCAGCTTGGAAACGTAAACCTTCCCACGGCCAAAGGTATAATTATTTTTTGAGGTGTCAAACATGAGAGTCTCCTATTCTTTTTTGACAAAAGGTTTCAATGGGCATTCAATTAACTTGATCGAGACTTCCAGCCAAAAATTCATATTATTTTCTACAATTTCATCTGGCCGGATTACACCGTTTCCAACCTGTATATCGAACACGTTTGAGCCTCCGCAAATCGCATCGTTCTTTGTTTGACTGCTGCTTGGTCCGAGATCGAGGGCTTTTTCTCCTCTTCCTTTATTACGTGCTTCATACAATACCCTTTTTGCATCTGCTAGAAATGCCATAGCATTTCTGAACAGCTCATCATGATCGGTCCCTTTCATATAGCCCTGCACCAGCACATGTAATTCATTCTCAACCACAGTTGAAAATGGCTTTGTGGCGAATTTAGAAAAATCAACGGGTGGTTCGATAATGCTTATAAATACATCATCCTCTTCGGTGCCAAATTTCAGCTCATACAAATGAACTTTCCCCGTTAATGGCTTGCCATTATATTCGCAAGTCTCAAGTACCTTCTGTAAATTAAGAAGGACCGCTGTTCTAAATTCTATATATCCGTCTGGCGCATAGCTCATTTCTTTAACTCCAATAGCCGTAAAAATTCGCTACGTAAAAAATTTTCAGTTTGGTGATACGATTGATCTTCTTGCTGCAAGATGCCTCTGAACACCTGATCGACAGACGGGCCATAAAGCAACCACAAACCGGATGCCAAACGTCTCGGCCGATAAGCAGCTTCCGGCCGTTGACCATTTGGAAGTCGCATAGCTAACCCTTTGTTATTGTTACGTAAATTGATAACAAAGGCGTTCTTTATGGTACGAGTTTGGGCAGGTTTCACTTGAACATGAACCGGCTTACCTTTAGCCACGGTTCCAGTTACGAAACGTGCCAATGATGTCGGCTCGCGCCTACCAATGATAGACCTCTCTGGGTCTTCCGGTGTCGCATAGCCAAGCATCGTCAATCGACGGCCACTCTTTGATAAATAATGGGTTGGGAAGTTTACCTGCTTCTTCATGTCGGCAGCAATCCATGCTCGCCCACGTTCGGCAGCGCGATTGACTACCATTGCCATAATGCGATCAATCTTATCTGATTGATCTTTCAGGTCGGTTTCATTAACATTATCTAGCGCAATAACAAACATTAAGCATCTTCCCTTGGAAACATAATATCGGCGTATTTTTGCAAATCGCTTCCATCGAGACGCGCTGCACGATAAGTCTTAGTGATTACATCTGTCGGGTCTGCTGTTGAAAGCTGATAAATCTCGTTACGATCAACACCAACAAATGTATTTTTCTGAATACCTGCGCCCTCATCCACCATAAAAATGATACGGGGCGCATCGTCTATCAATTCAGCATAGTGATAGTTAGTACCTTTAAGATCGCCTGCATAAGCGTTCTTATTATAGATACGGACTCTTCCATTCCATATCTGGTAATCGCCGTCGCCCCGCGAGTTGCAAAAAACAACCGGTACGCATAGCTTGTCATGTAACAAACGACGTGATCGTTCTTTAAACTCGCGGAAACGACTCTTCATTAGACTTGAATCCCTTTTTTATCGGAATCCCCTTCAACAGCTTCTGCTTCGGGTTCGTCTTTTTTAGCGTTCTTGCCACGCTGCTTTTTATCAGATGTATCATCATCAGTATCAGCAGGTGCGGCTTTTTTAGAACCTTTACCGGCTTCCAAATCTTGACGATACTTTTCAACAGCAAGCTCTTGTTCACTTGGTTCACGGGCCGCACCAGCTTTAATCAGTTGCTGGGCGCGATCTCCGTCAATCTCGAACATCGCACCAGACAAGGCTGTCTGCTGCTTTCCGTTACGCAAATAGTTAATCATATGAACCGCTGTAAGTCTTACAGTCTTTGCTTCGTTACTCATATTGCTTTCTCCTTACGATACGACAGTTGCTTTAAGTGTCGCATTCGGATGCAACGGAACCATCAACGGCGCAGACTGGTGCATAATATACTCCGGTGAAGGGTCACCTTCATCGCGCCAGTTACGCGGGAAGATCTCCAGAGGCAAATAGCCCGAATGCGGGTCAATAATAGCACCAAAGCAGCGATAGCCATTGATTGAAGCAGGGGCTGCTGTGAAAATAGCATCAGTCGGTTGAATGAACGGAACCTCAACGCCATTATCGCCCTCATAGCGGTCTGCATAGCGATAAAGCTCGATTGTTGCGCCAGAAGCACCACCAACCAACATCTCGCCAACCTTAGCAACACGTTCAGGTGTAATAAGGCCACGTTCAACAGTCGCGCGGGGTTCACGGATTGTCAAATCCATGTGCTTCATAAACTCTTCATCCTTGCGCAAGGCTGCCCATGCACGAGAACCGAGTGTGATGCGGGTCGGTGCCGAACCACGGTGAGCATCGTTCATCTGGTCGACGCATTTCTGAACAAAGTCAAAAATACTTACGCCTGTGTCGCCCCACTGCGAACCGGATGCCAACGTGATCGTGTGGTTCGGGTCACGGAAGAAATTAACACGTGCTGTCGGGTACTGATCGCCTTCAATGACGATATTACCGTCAACAATTGCACGGCAAGCCATCCACTCGAACCGGCGATCAATTGCGCGTCTATGTGCTTGAATTTTTGCCAAGCGCAACTGGTTCAGACGCTGCATCGGTGTCAATTCGCTTTCCGACATCATGTTGACATCAATGCCTGCATGACGAATGAGCGGTGCCGTCGGGTCAATAACATCCTTCGGCTTTACATACGCCGGTTTAAACTGATAAGCGGATGACGAATCACGGTAAACCGGTTCACCAGCAGCCAACGGTTCAACAAACGGTGCCAAAACGTCTGCATCATACGGCAACACAGTAAAGTTGATATATTCGTTCTGCGAATTAACTTGGTTGGTAAACATTTGCAACCAATATGACGGGGTGGGCCTTGTCTCACGCAACGCGAGAAGCATTGTGTGAGTATCCCAAACTGGTACTTCGTTAAACATTAGGAACCTCTTAAAATTTGGTTTTAGAGACGGCGATACTTGTTAAATTCGTCGCGCCATTAAACGCGGCCAGCTTATCTTCATCGGTTGCATAGCTTTCATCATAAACAAGTGCTTGCATGATAAAATGCCCGCTGTAGAACACGTTGATAACGCTCGTGTTCGACGCGCCACTTGAAATGATACCGACAGCAATGTCTCCCTTCTTGGCAGGCACGATAAGGCCTGTTGAGGGGTCTTTAGCTACCACTTGAAGAGTCTTATATTCGACTGTCGGGTCTGCCCTTGCTGGCAACGCGTTTCCAAGAGGCGGAAAATTGCTATAAAGGAAATCCCGCGTGGTAAACTTGCCCAAATACTGGGAAGATGCTCTGCCCAATTCGGGGCGAGGCGCGTATTGAATTTCTGTGTCGCCACCTGAAACGACAGTGTTGTTTGTTTCTTCGCTCATCGTTTCGCTCCTATTAAAGTCCGAGTTTCTGTGCGATCTCTTTCGTTTCACGCACAATTCTAGCTGCTGTATCTTCGGGTGCCATATTAACAGCAGATGCATCCGCACCCGCTTCAACAGCCGGTGCAGCTTTACGAACAGCTGCTGCGAATTGATTAGCTTGCGCATTCGCGTCAGCAGTCGTAACTGTTTTATTTTCAGCTTTTTGTTCAACTGGAAGCTGTGACAACAGCTTGATAGCTGCATCTGCTGGCATATCAGTTTCCATTGCAAACGTTTCAGCAGCCTGCGGGCGATCTTTAGCGACATCGGATTCCTTAATCGCTTTAATACGCTCGCGTTCTGTGGTAGCGGCAGCTTTTACGCCAGCCTTATAACCAAGCTGATATGCGTCATCTTCCGTCTTAGCAACAGACGCGGAAGCCTTTTTCTCTTCCGGACCAGCAGCTGCAACGGCTTTGACGGCAGTATCTTTTGATACGGCGGTCTTTTCGTCGTTAGACATGTCTTCATCTCCTTTGTGTTTGTCGACATCACCAATGAAGCCCATCAACGCTGCATCAATATCGGTCGAGATCGCGTCGATAAGTTTCTCTTTCAAAGCCTTATCAGGCGTAAAAACGTCTGCATTCGTGGCTTTCACCGCTTCCCGTGATAGATGACGGCCATCTGCAACACGTGAAACAAATTGATCGTAAAAATAATTAACAGAAGCTTGGATGCGCTCACGCGTCTCATCGCTTAAAGGCGTGTACGGATTTCCGTCTGCCTTGTGACCGCCTTCCGGCGCAGAGATGAGTGTGATTTTCATGCCGGACTCTTGGTAGTATTGCGACATGTCATAATGCTGGGAAATAACGCCAATTGAACCAACAGTTGACGACGGGCTAACAGTAATTTTTTGGCAGCTAGATGCAATAGCATAAGCTGCTGAACAAGCGTTATGACGAACAAACGCCTCAACGCGTAAAGAACCTTTTAAAGAGGAAATGTATGACGCTAATTCAAAGCACCCTTGTGCCATGCCACCAAATGAATCAATGACAATTGCAGCCGAGTTGATATACCCCGCACTTTGTGCCTTTTCTAGGCAGTCACGGATGTATTCATAACCAGTTACGATTGAGGGGATGCTAATCGGGCAATTAGAAACCAAGACGCCCGTTACCGGAATGATGACTGTATCTTTTGAAATCAGGAATGGCGAGAAATCATCGAGGCCAAGAACAGATGAGCTTGCCATAACAGAACCCAACATGCCCTTGCAGCCAGTCTCGACATCATCGGCAGTCGCGACAATATCTTGATCTCGATTAATAAGATCTCTGGCAGCAGTCGGTTCAATAAGCGCAATGTTATCGGCAGAAGCTGCGAAAAGCTTACGAAAATTAAACATTTGTGTTGGCGTCTGGGTCATCGTCTGGGTAATCCTTCGGGTCTCTATCCCGTGGGGTTCCGCTCACCGCATTCATCATGTCGGTGGAGTCGTCACCAAAGTTTAAACCGAGACGTTTTATAATATCCTGTTCGCGCGCTAGTTGGTCGAATACACTGCGGGAATCTTTACCCAAACGAGAAATTTCATCCTCACGAGTCGATAGCCCGTTTTTAATACGCAGCACAGCAGCCTGTGTTTCTTTAAGCTCGTCAATCTGGCCGCGAGAAGCACCAATCCAATCGCAAGCCCCATAAGCTTCTTTATTCAAGCCTTCCCAATAACTTGGCGCATTCGCAGGCATAGACGAGATGCGCTTCTTTGCAATAGCTTCTTCAAGCCATAGATGAAAAATAGACGTTGAAACACGGTCTGCAATGAATTTCTTCCGTGCAGACATAGATTTCTGTGTCTCATTCATCGCAGCACGTGCAGATGAATAATTTGTCTTTGAATAATCGTGTGCTAATTGTTCATAGGAAATATCGAGTGAAGCGGCAAGGTAGCGTAACAGTGATGCTTCAAAGTCACTGCCCAATGGTCCCCCGCTACCTGCCGGTTGCATATGCAATTTGGAACCGGGCAAAAGATGCGGAATCCTTGCCCCGTTTAACACTGCGACGCTATTATCTTTAGTAAATTCTTTTGCGGCAGTCAAGTATCCGCCGCAAATTTTATTAACAATTTCAGTGAAGCGTTCTGTGTTTGCGCCAGCACCCAAAGCTTCATATAGTTTAGCAGTGTCAAGATCGGATTCAATCGTTGCTGCAAACGTTGCATTGACAACAGCGTTTTGAAGAACGACATCACGGAAATTGCGCATAATACGCAATTCTTTCAAGCCGCTCACCATAGACGAGATGCCGCGTGTTTGATCGGCACGTGTCTGTGAAAACACATGAATAACATTCCTGCGGCCCCAATCGGTCATGGCAGGAATATATGTAAAATCAGCATCGGTAAGATTGTAAAAGACATCCGACGGATGCCGATTGCGAATATAATAGCCAATTGCACGGCCACGTGAGTCTTTACGGATACCACCAACCGTATAATTATCACTGTTGGGAATACCTAAAAATGGTGTTCTAAGCCGATCAGGGTCAATGATCTGAACAGCGGTGCTATAATAACGATCTGGTTCGTCTTCAATCCATGGGCAAGTTGCAATAAACTCGCCATACATAAATTCAGTCGCAATCGCTAACCGCACAATCTCGCTTAACGTATTATGACGGGATGCATCCGGCCAACATGATTGGCTTTCTGCCCATAACGTGAATTTCTGCTCGACTTCTTCCTGAAATTCTTTTTCCCATGTCTTATCCAAACCGAGAACAGCACTATTAGGCTTGGAATTTAAAAGATAAGCAGAGCCTACAATGTTATCCATACGGCTATTCAAAGCCGCACTTATAAAGCCATCGTTACGAACAGAGGCACGAACACGTTCGTCGACAGTTTGTTTTTCAGGAAGAATATCTACGTCGGCAGAACCACTGCTGGTTCTCCATGTCATTAATTCGGCACTACGACGAGACGCACCTTCATAAGCACCACCAGCAATAGCCATATGCGTTGAACGTCGACGACTAGCAATATCGCGTTCAATATCGTCTAATATAGATCTATGTTCAACGGTGGTGATCGCCGTCATTAGCAAAGCCTCAATAGATGAAATATAACGGCCCTGTAGCGCGACTTTGGTTACCTTGACACGCCGCTAGGTCGTTTTTCAATTCATTAATGTAGCCCTGTAAATCCGATTTTTGAGCAGGTGTATAGCGCACCTGCTCCCCGTTCTGGTCAATAAATAAATAAGCTGCTTGACCGGTAATAAGCTCATGCAAAGCCTCTTCGGCTTCTTTAAGCTTGTCGGCAATTGCTTGGCATTCCGGTTTTACTTGGCAGCTTGTAGCACCCATGTTCAATCTCCTAAGACTATCTTATACATATTTTTATTAAGATAGCGAGTCCCCCAAAGCAGATAAATCATAAAGCTTTTCAACACGATCAAACGGGCTTGACTGTTCACTAGGCATGAAAACAAAATCATTTTCATCCCATTCTTTCGCCCATGAGGGCGGGTTGTTCCAATCAATTCCTTCGACATTAACATAAACGCTAACACATATAGCTATACAATAGCAAAGTAAATCCCACGATTCATTGGCAGCATCACCATTTTTTTGCCATTTGCCGTCTATACAGCTTTCAGAAGTCAACTCTTTATAAAACCAAAGCGGAAGCCAATCTGGAAATAAAACAGCTCCACCTTTATTCGTATCACCTTCGATTACATCTGTATCACGTCTCGAAAGCATACCGTTCGCTTGGTTTTTAACCATATTCGAGTTAATCTGCAATAGCGGAATTTCGCCTCTGGCATTTGCATATTTGTCATGCTTTTGAGATTCCGGATATGTAAGCTTGACACGTGGTGCAGTTAAACTTGTAATACCTTTAACAAGGTGAAACCGCAAATGATGCCCTTTGCCAGTCTTGTCATCACGTAAAGATCTCCAGAAGTCATAAGCTTTACTTGTCACACCGGCTTTACCACCAGAGTCGCAAGCGATCGCTTTAATCGACATACAACGCCCGCTATCATCATCAAGCTCGTATGTCTTCTCGATAACTTCTTTGATTAGAATATCCCAGTCCTCAAGATATGCAGCAGGTTCCAATGAAAGAAACTGGTCTCGGCGATCTGGGTCACGTCGATTACTATATCTAAGAGCATAACGATCAATAATAACAACATTAAAATTTTCGCAAATGCCATGAATTTGAACCTCAAAACGATTGCCTTGAACGTCAATGCAAGCCACAAGAAAACGAACCCCCGCGGGTATCTTTCTCTTCTGATATGGCTTTGACGCAGCCTTTAAGGACTCTGGTGTACGTTCAGCACGTATGGCAACAGATAAATATGGCAATCCTTGGTCAACATTTGTAGTTGTTCGCAAGCTGGCGTCATCGCCTGTTAAATCGTACTCACTTTTGGCTTGCAGATATTTGGTTACAATCTCGGCCCACGTCATGAACAATGCAGCAGGGCCTTTAAGCCAAAAACTTGCCGTATTAGATGCAATAGGCTCACCAACAACCGAACGATCTGCCCTAACAATTTGGCCGCCCTTAACCCACATGCCATTTGCGTTTAACGCTTTGCGGCCATCACCGCCATTTTTTGACGGTGTAAATGTATGGGCAAAACCACAAAACGGGCAATTCATGGTTGCCATTTCACCAGCTTCCACGGGGTCACTACAATCAGGATACGACAGATATTTGAAGTCTCCTTCAAAAGGTTGACCGCATTTTTGACAGAACCAATAAAACCTTCTACGATCGCCACGATTGTAGAGCGCAAGGATGCCTCCGGTCGGCGGTGCTTCGTGTGAAGACGTCGGTGACCAGTTAGGGTCGGTCATATCGAAACCCGGCGACGATTCAGCAACTGTCATGCCATAACGCCCGAAAGTCTGGGCACGTTTCTTCGTTAATTCAAACGCAGAACCCTCTCCATCAATGTCTGGCGCAAGGCGATCATAGTCGGAAATCCAATTGCGAGGAATGGTCTTTCCGGATAGCTCCGACACTGTCGGCCAGCGTATAAGAATATCTGTTCCGCTTGTGAAACGCACCTCTTGAACGTTCATTGAATTGAGGCCGCCAAGGACTTTATCATGCATAACTGGGCACAAGCGCAACATCCGTTGAAGTTGACGAATTGACCAGTCACGGGCAACACTGCGAGTCATCTGGACTACCATAATATCGGCAGGGTCGCTTACTTGCGTATAAAGCAGCCAATTGTATAAAAGATCGGTCTTGCCGCAACGGGCAGGACCGGCAAAAATCATGGATGTATAATCAAGGGAAGTGAGTGCTTCCATCGGCTCGACGAGATACGGTGCCATTGAATTATCCCAATAGCCAACATACGAACCCGCATTCGAGATAAAACGGTATTTTTCAGCAGCCTGTGCAACCGTCAAACGCTCGATCGGTCGAACGCTAACCGCGACATCATTAAACAGCGTTGAAAAGTTTTTATACATTAGATTTCAATTTTACCCTGAAAATCATCGTCATCCTTTTCAGCAGATTTTTCATCTTCATCCGCTTCTAAAGAATTACCAAAATCATTTTCTTTGGCTGTGTCAATGTTTTGCAGATAGATCTCGTTCTGCATACTGTCGATTAACGCACCAACATCACGCAATTGTTTGTTAGATAGCTGCAACATACGATCAAGATCATCCGGTAACAGCTGCAAACGCGATCGAAAGTCCTGCATTAACTTAGCCATTAATGACTTTACTTTTTTACTTTCCCAAAGATCGCCAGCCCGTTCTTCGTACTTCTGCCGCTTTAATTTAGCGTTCCAGAACGTTTCTTGCAACTTGTCGGGCAAATCATTAGCTGTTAATTCGACGTTTGAATTGCGTAAAACGGCCTTTGCATCTATTAAAAATGAACAAGCCTCCATTAAACTATAGCGTGGATTGCCGTCGTCATCATAGCCGATCGGGTGCATCATCTGGGTATATTTATTAACTTTATATGTGGATAGCTTAAAAAAACTGCGCAAAAATTCAGCGTCGACTCCTTCGGTCAACGCATTTAGCAATTTTTTATTGCGCGCATTCAACATATTCTATACCCGCAATTTATCAATTACATCTTGCTGCGTTTTGGCTCGCTTATCAAGCACCGGTAGCAATTTTTCATCAATGGTATCCTTGGCAATAATTCGATACATGTATACTTTCCGAGTCTGCCCACGTCTATTCAAGCGTTTATTAAACTGTTGATACAATTCAAGGTCGCTTGTCAAACCATACCATATTATATTGCGGCCGCCATATTGCAAATTTTGCCCATGGCCGATAGATGCAGGATGCCCCAACAGCATCTTGATCTTACCTTCATTCCAAGCCGCTTTAATCTTGCGCGCATCGCCTTCGTTGAACACAACAGCATCTTTAAAGACGCTTTTGATACGTTCCAGATCAAACTTGAACGTATATGCCACCAAAACCGGCTCATCGCCAATCTCTTCCACGATCTCCTGTAAGGCTTTCAGCTTCTCGTCATGAACAAAAACATCTTTCGGCTTACCGCCATATTCGCTTGTTTTGTAAACGCTCCCGTTGGCAAATTGTAAAAGCTTGCTATGTAGAACACCTTTGTTTGGTGCCTCAACATCATACTCTTCACTTACAAGAGTATCTCTAAATTTCTTATATTCTGCCATGATTTTAGGCGGCAATTTAACTTTAAAGTCATATTTTACCACCGGCGGCAATTGCGCCAGATCTTTTTCGTCAAGTGAAACACAAACATCTGAAATAAGACGCAAAATCTTGGCAGGTGCATCTTTGCGCATCTTCCAATCCCACGCCATAAAACCTTTATCAAAAAACATACGGTGAAACGCGGTCATGTTTTTGCCCAACCGTTTGCCACCGTCGACAATACGTATTTGCCCCCAAATATTACCAAGCATACGTGGAACCGGCGTACCAGTCATAACAATATGGCGATAACAATTATCAGACATAGCAACCAATGAACCGAATCTGCTTAACCGCATTGTGCGTTTGCCGTTATTATCAACACCGGCAGGCACTCTTATACGCCCATTTTTAGCAACAGTACTTTCATCCAGAATAAGCATATCATACGGCCAGCCCTTGCCATGCGGATATTGTGCCCAAAGCCAAGGTACGGCCTCAATATTAATGATATGAATAGGTGTGTCTTCGCGTGCGAGATCTAACCGTCGTTGTTGCGCAACGGCTGTGCAATATTTTCCTTTGATACTCGCAAGAAACGCGTTTCCCTTTTTATCATTGCCATACAAAGCGGTTCGCAAATATTTAAACGTTTCATTCAAATCATCCGGAACAATTACATCAGACGGTTCGCAGCGTATTAAAGTAAACGGCCATCCATCCAGATGCTCCCATTCACCAAACTCATCCGGCCATGTCGCTTCCGACACCTTTATCGGTGCAACAACCAAGACCTTTCTAATCGCGCCCTCTTTCAAAAGATCGGTTGCCGCAGTCAAAGCCATAACAGTCTTACCGGCACCCATTGGCAGCACATACATGCAGCTCCGGCGATCTTTCATCATAGTCGAGAATTTTCTCTGGACTGGGTCAAGGTCTGATCTTTTGTGGTATCTCATTGGTAAGTGTCTCTGCTAAGTCAATGCCGTTCTCGATATTGTCAATCACATAAATGCGCATTCCAGCAGCGCGCATCTTTTTATGTTCAATAACCTGCGAGGCACGGGGCTTTTCGCCTATATTTTTAAATTCAATGAAAATACAAACGCCATTTCGCATTAAAATACGATCAGGCGCACCAATTTTACCAATCCAGCTTAATTTACGAACCAGCCAGCCAAGCTCTTTAAAGCGTGTAACAACTTTTTTTTCGATATAGGATTCAAGCATTTATATAAAACTCTTCGCCAAAAATTTACCGGTCGACGGGCAATATCGTGTTCCACGGGAACAATTTTTCCATCTACAATTGTACTATGCGGAATTTTAGGATTTTTCAAAAATTTTTTAAGACGATCTTGCATCTTTGGCTGCTTTTCTTAATTCAGTGCGTTTTCGAGTAAATGCCCGCATCATTCCCTTCACTTTCTCATTCAAATCTTCAAAATAGCCTGTTTTATATAAAATATCGGTAGCGCGATCAAAGTACCACTTATAATCAATATCATCCGGAAACTCATCCGGAAGCTCCATAGCTGGCATCCCCTGCTCGCTATCCGGAACCTTGGAAAATAAACCGCTTTTTGTGGGAGTCGCTAAACGCAAGCAATCAACGCTATTTACCGAATGATACCATCTGATCGTTTTTCCAAGATATTTACCGTCATAGGTTGCCCCACTCTTGGCTTTACGAACCGTGAGAAATTTTGAAAAGTCACGGCAGCCAACAATAGTATCCATAAGCGGCGTACCGTGCTGAATATACTCAATCACGGCACGAACAGAGATCTCGCTTGCAGGGTTCAATGTCAAATCACCAAGGTTTAGAATACCCTTAGCTTTAACGGTGTCATCTGGTTCAAACGCAAGGTAAGTGTTCACATTCATAGACAAGATTGCGTTATATGGCGTGGCTTCGGTCTGCAAACCGGTTTTCTTTTCCCACCAGTCAATAATATCATCAACCAGCTTTTTATTACTTTTATGATAATAAAGAACGATACCATCCGTATTCGCGCTAACCACTTTAATATCGCAATTTGTTAGCTCTTCAATCAGCATAAGCAGTGCCAACTGGCCGGTTAAAGTGGTCTGAATGAGCAAATTTGGCGAAAAAAGATACGAATATGGGTCGCCAAACTTACCAAAAGAACCGTTGATAACAATCTTAAGCGTCTTTGCTTGCTGGTTATAATGTTTGGTTTCTTCTAGGTTGTTAGACGTTTTAGCAGCTTTTTTAGCGGCAATTCGCTTATCAACCAGACTTTTATAGATCGGGGTAAACGCCCAACCCATATTTTGCGGGGCTAAGCCCATATTTATGATTAGATTCGGGTAATATGACGTAACATCGTGGTCCTCTAAGAGATAACCATCTTTTGCAACAATTGTTCGGCAGGATTCATTCGAGTGAAGGCCACCAATACCCATTGAATAGGGCTGATCGTCAATAACAACGGGACTGTTACGCAAAAATTCCGGCAACTCGATCTTGCGGTTACCACCAATAACAAAAAGGTGCTCTTCCAGTTTGTCTGCCAGCTCGTTTAGCTCTTTGGATTCAAAGCTGATAAATTTAGGGCATTTATAATGAAACGGCCTCACGGATGCGGGGTCGATCTTAGAAATATCAGTTTTTAAAACATGCTGTACTTCTTTGACCAAAACAGCTTCTGCGATCTGTGCATCACTCTTTGACAAAAGATCTATTTTATATTGGTTGCTCATGTCACGGCGCAAGCTGATCTGCTCATCCAAAACCTTGAATAATTCAGCAGTTGCGACAAGATCTCCGTTGACGCAATAATCCTTTACCTTATCCTGTTTTTCACTTGATAATTCAAGTGAAGGTTCGTACGGAAGATCTTGTAATCGCTTACAATTTATACGGCCTGCATAGGTCTTCAACGACACCATTTTTCCGGGGGCCACTTCAAATAAATCTATGTGTTTTAAGCCCTTCGGAACGTTGATTCCGTACTCTCTACGAACATCCCATGACGACATTCCATAGACAATAATTCGATCTGCGATTTCCTTTAATTTGGAAACTGGTTTGCCTGCGATCGCTGCATAGATAATGACGAGATCGAAACGAATGGTGTTAAAACCAATTGTTTCCCGATCTGCCATATAATTATTTAACGAAACCCGCTGCTTGTCGTTCAAACGGGTATTCGTCTCTATCGTCGTAACTATTTCTGTTTGCAGATCTTTCGCTGCAAACAGAAAATAGTTTGGGTATATCTCTATGTCGATCACAGACTGCATTAGATCTTGATCTCACCATCATCATCATCATCGCGACGAGAACGACGGGAAGAAGGCCGTTCAGGTTCGCCACGCTCATCACGACTATTGCGATCATCACGACTATTGCGATCATCACGCCTATAATCTCTATCGCGGTCGTCACGGCGATCACGATTGCCGCGTCTAGAACCTCTATCACGGTCATCACGGTCATCGCGATCATCGCGATCATTGTGGTAGTCACGTTCACTGCGACGTGAACCTCTATCACGGTCATCACGGTCATCACGGTCATCACGGTCATCGCGATCATCTCTATCACGTTCACTGCGACGTGAACGGCTACCACGAGACTCATTCGCATCCGGTTCATCCCGACGACTGCCGCGAACACGGCTATCTACCATGCGATCAAATGAATCACCCTCATCTGGGTCAGGGCTGTTGAAATCAAAATCAGAAACGTCAACGGATGAATGCGTCGCAAATGCTCTATCATCTTTATAAAATTCCAAGCCAAGCAAGGAACAATTAACGCGTTTTCCAAATGAATTGTTCTGCGCCCAAATGCGCACAATAGCGTTCACACGGCAGCCTGCATAGAAAATTCTACGGATTTCCAAGTCATCCGTAACATATTCCTTGCGATAGATAAGTTTAGGCTGGTAACCCTCATTGGCGGTAGCTGAAAGGTAGTACTTATTCTCATAGCCTTCCCAAACTCGATCGTTACCATCCATCTTATCATTGCCGTTTTTCAACGGAAGCTTGTCATCGCCAAGCTTGATCTTTCCACGCCATGTTTCCTGAATAATATCATCAACAGCGTCTTCAATATCATTCAAGGCTCTTTCCCCTTCACGTGTGTCGGGGTCAATAATAAGATGCGCCGAATATTTTGGTGGCGTATCATTCTTATTCTCTCCGAATGCTACGGGTTTATCGAGGTTTGGGAACGATAACCTCACGTTCGCAAGCTTCACATTATATGCATCTGTGCCAGACGTTTTCTCACTCATCGGAATCTCCTTCATTGAACATATCCATGATTGTTTTTACAGCGGGTAACTTACTCGATTCATCAACCAGAATGATCGACTTTCTGGTTCGCAATATATGTTTGGGAATATCGTCAATGAACCCCCGCTTATTTGCCTTTTTAAGGTAATTTTCAAACTCTGTTGGGCTAATTAGCGTCTTTTTGAACACCAGATCAGCATCTATCGCGTTACTCATAAACTCATACGCGTCTTCTTCATCTGCCCATTTTCGCGCGCTAGAACGCCCTTCAACGGCCTTCACGTAAGGTATTTTCTCACCTTTCATGATGTCATCGAGGGCTTTTCGAGACATATTTGACAGCCATTCGTTAATATCACGCGTATGCTTTATGAGCCAGCCACGTTCAGAAGGTGTTAAATTGGTCGGAAAAGGCGGTTTCATGTCAAAACCGGCCTCTGCCGACATATCGTCACTTCCAAACAGACGTTTAAGCATAAAACGTTGATATGCGGGGCATTTTTCAGTTTTCGCGCCTACACAATACTTACATTGGGGAAAACCAGCAACTTCTGTGCGATCACCGTCGAAAATACGCTTCGCAGCAAACCGCAACTCTTGACCAAACTCCAAAAGCTCGTCAAGCGTCGTATCCCAAATACCACCACCATCTCTAGCGAACGGTTGCCAGATAATCAGACGAAAATCGGTAACATTTGTTCGTTTTTTCGCAAAATTATCCCAAAAACCAAGTGCATAAGTCATGATCTGGGGGTTGCGTTCAGCAGAAACCGGCACAACCCCGAACTTATGGTCTAAAACTGTGATGCGGCGTTTGCCAATAACGCCAACATCCATTGTTCCGAATTGACCTTTAAGCCACCGATCAAGATTAATACGCTTTTCAACGAACAGCTCCCCCGCAATATCGTCAACCATTTCCACGCCACGTCGCAATACATCGGCTATATTTTCGTCGATTGTGACCGTAAAATCACCCTCTTTGAAACTTTCACCGACATATTCCGACGGGTCCCACTCATTCTTTAGACACTGCTCCATAATCCAATGAAATACAGTGCCTTTTGCACTCGCTTCATTAGTTGTGTCTTCTGAATAAGTTTCTGTGTAATAGATTGACGCTGGGCATTTAGTCCATCTAAAGGCAGAAGACGGACTTAGCCTAGCATGTTCTTTTTCAGCATCTGCAATCATATTGTTATCGACGAGTCGTCTTCTTCACCGTCATGGTTAGCAACAGATTCCTTATAAGCCGCAATCGGGTTATCACGATTATTCAAAGCTGTTGACATGATTGAAAATGCTGCCCATGCATCATCCAGTGCTTCATTCGCATCTGTTACGTCCTTCAACGTTTCTACGCCAAGAATGTCTTGGATTTTGGCTACCATATCACGACAAAATCTATATTGTTCTTTATCAATCGTCGGGTGAAACTTGCTCGCATAAGCTGCAACAACATTATAAAACTCTTTGGCACTTCCAGTTGTCTTTGAAGCGGCAGCAGGTTTGCTTTCAGTTGTCTTTTCAGCAGGTTTTTCATCACGGAATGTCGGTACGTTATTACGTTTACCTTCTTCTTGGATTTCCTTAAGACTGCGACGGCCACGCCCACGACGAGTTGGCTTCTTGCTTTCTTCTTCCGCTTCCGGTTCTTCAACAGATTTATTATCAGCTGCAACTTTTTCTTCGGCAGTCTTCTTCAAAAGGGACTCGGATGTAACTTTTGTACCGAATGTAATTTTGTTACATGCATCAAACAGCCCCATAGCGTCATTAATTGCGCTCACTGTTTTTGCAGACGTGTCAACAAGTGTTTTTTGCAATTGAGCA
>CAMLLT010000011.1 GCA_946480935.1 uncultured Bartonella sp.
AGCGCACCCGCGTCTGGCTTTACCATAAACGCGCCGGACTGGTGACAACCAACCGCGATCCGGAAGGTCGCCCTACTGTATTCGACAGTCTGCCGGAAGGTATGCCACGCGTACTTTCGGTCGGACGGCTCGATATCAACACCGAAGGTTTGCTGCTCCTTACCAATGACGGGGGGCTTGCCCGTGTTCTCGAATTGCCGTCAACCGGTTGGGTGCGCAAATATCGTGTTCGTGCACATGGAAAAGTCACACAAGCCGATCTTGACGCATTGAAAGATGGTATTGCCATAGATGGTATTTTTTACGGTGCTGTAGAAGCAACCCTTGAACGCGAACAAGGAACAAATGTCTGGCTGACAGTGGCTTTAAAAGAAGGTAAAAACCGCGAGGTCAAGAATATTCTGGGCGCGCTGGGCTTGACTGTCACGCGCCTCATCCGCATCTCATTCGGTCCCTTCCAGCTTGCCGACCTTGAAGAAGGCGCTGTGCGGGAACTCAAAGGCCGCACACTGCGCGACCAGTTGGGCGAACGGCTTATCGAAGAGGCCAATGCCGATTTCGATTTGCCGATTTTGAAGCCTTTTTCCAATTCCCCTGTTGTTGGAGAACAAAAGCCGCGTGAAAAACCGACGGTTTCGGATGATGGCTGGATTTCTTCAACGCCGGAAGCACCCCGTTTTAACAGACGTTGGAAAAAAGCCGATTTTGCCGAACGTGGCCGGGACCAGCTTGCGACAAGGCCGGACAGTTTCAATAAACGGGGCGGTAAATTCGGCAGTAAATCTGCACCCTTTAAAAAAGCTTTTGAGAAAAAGCCTGAAGCAGAACCGCAACGATTGCGTAGCGCTAATGTCTGGATGGCTCCCGGCGCCCGTCCTCAAACCGCGCATAAAAAATTCTGGCGCATGAGAGACGAAGAAGAAAAAAATGACAACGGCTTTGAAGAGAGAGCTGCTCGCCGTCATCCTCATCGCGCTTCACAAGGGGAAAGCGACACACATTTTAACCACCGTGAGAAACATTTCGACAAATCGGCGCGCCAACCCGATTTCAAAAAGAAATTCCGGAAAGACCGCTCGTTAGAAGACTATGATGCCTCACGGGGCGATAGAAGAAATCTGGATTATAAAAAAACCGGAAATTATGCCGGATCGACAAAAGAGCGGCCCGGTTATGGTCACGACCGCGGTTTTGAAGGCGGGAAAAAACAGTTTCAGCATCATTCAGGGGAAGCTGGCGAAAGACCCGTAAAAAAATATAATACAGAGCGGAAATTTTCCGAAAAGCGGGATTTTGACACCCCTGAACGGAAGTTCGATCGCCCTCGAAAAAAATATCACAGTTCTTCGGAAAATCGCGAAGGTGGATTTGACTTTCCGCGCCGCCATTACGGGAAGAAAAATCCGGAAGGGCAGAACAAGAAAAGATCAACACATTTTTCCGGCAACCCTTCTGAAAAACCATTTTCTTCAAGAGAAGGTCGCAGCGGGAGGAAAGCTTTTACCGGCAAGCCTGAAAAAGCAGGTAAATTCCTAGCACGCAAAGGTGGTGCCAAAGGAAATGGACGTTCCGGTGGAGAACGTTCCGGCCGGACAAATGGAGGATCAAGTGCGGGTCGTCGGCGGTAAGTTTTCCGGACGTCATCTTGCAACGCCTGCCGGACAAGCAATCCGTCCGACAACAGATCGCACGCGTGAAAGCCTGTTCAATATTCTAGGATCGCGGCAAGACAATTTCTGGAATGGCAAACGCGTGCTTGATCTCTTTTCAGGAACCGGTGCGCTCGGCATAGAAGCACTTTCGCGTGGTGCGGAAACCTGCACTTTTGTCGAGCAGTCGGTTGAAGGGCGCGGATTAATCCATAAAAATATCGAAGCCTTCGGATTACAAGGTGTTACCCGCCTATTGCGCCGTGATGCAACCCGTTTAGGGCAAATAGGAACAATGCAACCATTCGACGTTGTTTTTGCCGATCCACCTTATGGTCATGGTCTGGGAGAAAAAGCTTTTAACGCCGCTATCGAAGGCCAATGGGTAAAAAACAGTGCACTTTTTGTGCTTGAAGAGACAAAAGAGGCCACAATTCGCTTACCCGACATTTTTAAGCTTGACGACGAGCGCCATTATGGTGGCACAATTATTTATATATATATGTTACAATTGTGATCATACATTCGCGAGAGGATTTGCCTGTGCCTGAATTCATGAGAAAAACAATGTTAAAAACGGCGCTTGGCGCTATCTTGTCTTCTACCGCGCTCATTCCCCTTTATGCGCAACAACATAGTCAATCAACTGTTATACAACAACAAATGACTGTTTCAGCCAGTCCGGATCTTCCGGAAATCACAAAATCGGGCCCGACACAAAGCTTCACCTTGAAAAATGGCCTTCAAGTTGTCGTGATTGAAAATCATCGTGCACCGGTTGTCACACAAATGATCTGGTATCATGTCGGTTCTGCCGACGAACCGAAAGGGCATACAGGCATTGCCCATTTTCTTGAACATTTGATGTTTAAAGGCACAGCAAATCATAAAGATGGTGAATTTTCGAAATTCATTGCCAAAATCGGCGGCGAAGAAAACGCTTTCACCTATTACGATTACACCGGTTACTATCAAAGCGTTGCTTCCGATTATCTCGAAACAATTATGGAGTTTGAAGCAGACCGGATGGAAAATCTGGTTTTGACAGACGAAGTGATAGCACCGGAAAGAAACGTGATCATTGAAGAAAGACGCATGCGTACCGATAATAATCCGGATGCAATGCTTGCCGAGGAAACGCGGGCAACATTATTTATGAACAGCCCCTACCATAATCCGGTTATCGGCTGGAAACAGGAAATGGAAAAGCTGACACGCGATGACGCGATCGCTTTCTATAACAAATATTATACCCCGAACAATGCAACCCTCATTATTTCCGGTGATGTTACGGCCGAGAAAGTGCGTGAACTCGCCACAGAGATCTACGGAAAACTACCTGTCCGTTCGCAAATTGGTCCGCGTATTCGCCCGCAGGAGCCTGAAAAGCAAACGCTGCGCACTGTGACAATGCATGATCCTCGGGTAAGCGAGCCAAGTTTCCAAAAAATGTGGGTGGTTCCTTCCTATCACAATGCAAAAGACAAAAAAGAGGCTGAAGCACTCGATTTGCTTGGAGAGATTCTCGGTGGTGCACCGCGTGGACGACTCTATCAGTCATTGGTTGTAAAAACCGGTTCGGCAGCGTCAGTGGGAGCAAATTATAGCGGCAATGCAGTCGACGACGGTGTATTTTACCTCTATGGAATGCCTCGGGGAGGTGCAAGTCTGGAAGATGTTCAAGAACAAATTGCTCATCAACTTGCCGAAATCCGGAAAAATGGCGTGACAAAGTCCGAACTTGATCAGGCACGCAACCGCTTTATCAAGAATATGATTTTTTCACTGGACAGCCCTTCCGGTCTCGCGCAAATTTACGGTAGTTCCCTTTCGGTCGGGATGACTATAGAAGATGTAACAGAATGGCCCGATAGACTGAAAGAAGTGACAACAGATGATATAAAAGCGGTCGCCAATCGCTATCTTGATCCCGACAAAAGCGTTACCAGCTATTTGTTACCTCCGGCTAGCGAAGGAACATCCGCAAATGTCAATCAAAAGAAGCAAAACAAATGAGGATTGCTATGAACAAGAGATCGAATATTTTTCATTGTGCTTCAATCCTCGCATTCTCGCTTTTTTTGGGTCTCGGTTTGGGGATAACAACCGCAAGTGCCTTGAACATAGAAAATGTGACATCAAAAAAAGGCCTTCACGGCTGGCTCGTTGAAGACAGAACAGTGCCGGTTGTTTCCATACAATTTTCCATCGGTGGTGGAACAACACAGGATCCGGAAGGCAAAGAAGGTTTGGCAAATTTGATGACCGGACTTTTTGACGAAGGTGCCGGTGATTTTGATTCCCAAGCCTTTCAAGGGCGGCTTGATGATCTCGGTGCAGAAATGGCATTTTCAGTCAATCGTGACCGGATGCGCGGCAGCATGAAAGTGCTCGCCGATAATCGCAAAGAGGCTTTCAATCTGCTTGCACTTGCTGTTCAGAAGCCCCGCTTTGATGATGACGCCCTTGATCGCATTCGAGAACAATTGGTGGCTGAACTCAAAGCATCTGAAAAAGACCCGAAAACCATCGCCCAAAATCGCCTTTTGACATTGATCTACGGCAAGCATCCTTATGCCCGTCGCGGGGAAGGAACACCTGAAACGCTGACAGGCATAAATCACGATGATCTCGTCAAGGCACATCATAACATGTTTGCCCGCGACAATATCCATATCGGTATTGTAGGCCCTGTTTCACCGGATGATGCTGCGACAATCATTGATCAAGTATTCGGCGACTTGCCAGAGAAAGCCGAGCTTCAAAAAGTAGAAGAAGCAAAGCTCAATCTGGGTGGCATGGCGAATGTCAATTATGATTTGCCACAAACATCCTTGATGCTTGTCTATCCGGGTGTCAAACGTAATGATCCGGATTTTTTTGCTGCCTATTTGATGAATTATGTTCTGGGCGGGCCCGGCCTTACCTCGCACCTGTTCTCGGAAGTGCGTGAAAAACGCGGCCTTGCTTACACCGTCGGTTCGTCTTTGATGCTTTATGACCATTCGGCTACTCTGGCTATTTCTACCGGTACCCGTTCGAGCGAAGCTCAAAAAACCCTTGCAACTATTCGTAATGAAGTGAAAAGGATGGCCGATGAAGGCGTTAGCGAACAAGAACTCGAAGATGCAAAAAGTTACGTGATCGGTTCTTATGCTGTGCAAAATATGGGATCATCCTCGGATATTGCGGCAACACTCGTCGGCTTGCAGGATGAAAAATTACCTATTGATTATATTGATCAAAGACGTGCACTTATCGAGGCTGTAACCCGCGATCAGGTCAAAGCAATCGCAGAGAAGCTACTTCGTTCGGAACCGGCTTTATTGGTCATTGGCCCGTCGAAAGGTTGAACGAGCGGGTCTTGATTCTCTAAAAATCAAAAAAGCGGCCGGTTTTTGTCAGTTTGTTGACGAGCCGCTCAATCGCCCCCTCTATAATGCCGACTCGATTAAAAGGGTCGGCATTATAATATAATGCAATCATTCAGTTTTATTTTTTGCATCAACCGCAAATATTCGCGTTAAAACATAAGACTATATAAATTTCACGAACAGTGCCGAACTAATTTTACTAAAATCAATTGATCTCCGGTTTATAACTTTGAACATAGTCGCCGTTATATTTCTGAAAACTGCCATTCATTCTGCATAAATGTTAAAAAATTGTGAGGGTCTCCATCTCAGTGCCTGATCTCCGAGATTTTACCTATATTCAATGAAAAGAATTGAGTTTTATAGCTTAAGTTTTTATAAAATCTCATGCAAAATGATCGAGAGGAATCTTTTATGGTCCATAATAGCCAAATTGATAAAGCTTCGGCATTGGTCGAGGCAGCACGCAAAGCCGGCGCCGATAGTGCTGATGCAGTCATCATCGGCTCACGCTCGGTAAGCGTATCGGTACGGCTTGGTAAAGTGGAATCTACCGAAGCATCGGAAAATGATGATTTCTCGTTGCGGGTATTTGTCGGCAAAAGGGTAGCAAGCATTTCGGCCAATCTTTCGGCCGATCCGGCAAGTCTTGCCGAACGCGCCGTCGCCATGGCCAAAGTTTCGCCCGAGAACCCTTTTGAAGGTTTGGCGGATCGCTCTCTCCTTGTTAAAAATCCGAAAGATCTTGATCTTTATGATCCTTTTATACCTGACAGCAAACGCCTGACAGAAGAGGCCTTAGAGATTGAAAACGCGGCATTGTCGGTAAAAGGTGTTACCAATTCGGGTGGTGCAACCTCTGCTTATGGTAGCGGCGGACTGGTTCTTGTCACCAGCGACGGTTTTTGTGGCAGCTATCAGTCAAGTCGCTTTTCCTATTCATGTAGTGCACTTGCCGGTGAAGGCACGGCAATGGAGCGTGACTATGATTATACAACAGCTCTTCACCACGATGCTCTCGATAAGACAACTAAAATAGGGAAAAATGCCGGTGAACGTGCGGTTCGGCGGTTAAATGCGCAAAAGCCAAAAACCGGAACTGTCAATGTTATTTTCGAGCCGCGCATGGCACGCGGTATTGCAAGCCACATTGCCTCAATGGTGAATGGCGCCGCCGTTGCACGAAAAACCAGCCTGTTGCAAAACAGAATGGGCGAACAGATTATGAAGCCGACAATTACGGTCACTGATCAACCGTTGAAAAAACGCGGCAATGCTTCCCGTCCTTTTGATGGCGAGGGCGTCGAGGGTACACCACTCAATGTCATTGAAAATGGCGTCCTCAAGCACTGGTTTTTATCTTCATCGGTTGCCCGCGAACTTCATCTTGAAACCAACGGTCACGGTGTACGCTCTGCTTCATCGGTACAACCGGCAAGTACCAATTTTGCTATTGAACCTGGCGATAAAACGCCGGAAGAAATCATGCGAGCAATCAAAACCGGATTTTACGTCACCGAATTGGTTGGCCATGGTGTCGATCTTGTGACAGGTCAATATAGCCGTGGCGCTTCAGGTTTCTGGATTGAAAATGGCGAGCTTGCTTATCCGGTAAGTGAAGTAACGCTGGGCTCCAATTTACTTGATATGCTGGCCCATCTTACACCGGCAAGTGATATTGACCGTCGTTATGGGACAGCTGCTCCTAGTTTGTTGATTGAAGGAATGACCCTTGCAGGCAAATAGCACAACCAATTCAGAAGATATGGAGCTTATCGTCAATGCTGCTCATCAAGCGGGAAAGACGGCTTTAAGCTATTTCGGGCACGACCCGAAAGTCTGGATCAAACCGGGAAATTCACCGGTGAGCGAAGGCGATTTTGCTGCCGATAAAGTTCTCAAAGAACTTTTATTGAAGGCCCGCCCCGATTACGGCTGGATATCGGAAGAAACCAGGGATGAACGCCCGCACAGCGACTATAAACGATATTTTGTGGTTGACCCGATTGACGGAACACGTGGTTTTCTTTCCGGTTCGAAACATTGGTGTGTATCTGTCGCCGTCATAGAAGACGGGATTTCGCAAGTTGGCGTTCTTGATTGTCCTGCAACCCGTTCGGTCTATAAAGCTGAAAGGGGTAAAGGTGCCAGCCTTAATGGCAATAAGCTTCCGCTTCTGGAAGGTCATGAGGGAAAACTCGTTGTTTCTGCAACCGGAAAACTTGAAGCCAAGCTTCCGGAAACCTTCAAATCACAGGTCAATTTTGCCCATTACCTGCCTTCACTTGCCTATCGTATTGCACTTGCTGCAGAAGGAAAGATCGATATCGTTCTGGTCAAACCTGACAGCCATGATTGGGATATTGCGGCAGCCGATCTTATTTTGCAGGAATGTGGCGGTGCAATAAAGAATATGGACGACAAAGAGCCGGTTTATGGCAAAGCACCTTTCGAACACGATTTTTTGATTGCAGGTATGAACAGCAAGCTAAATAACGTGATAGATATTGTCCGTAAAATTCGATTGGGATAATCGTTTAACGACTCGAGAATGGGTAGAGAATAATAGGAGGTCTATATGAGCGCGACAGGTGAACCAAAACAATTGTTGCATCTGGTCTTTGGTGGAGAATTGAAGAATCTCGATAGCAACGAATTTCGTGATCTCGATAATCTTGATATCGTTGGAATCTTCCCCGATTACAAATCTGCCGAAGCTGCCTGGCGGGCGAAAGCCCAGTCAAGTGTCGATAATGCTTTGCAACGTTATTATATTGTGCACCTTCATCGCCTGCTTGATCCGGAACATTCCGATAGCAAATAGATATTTGCCTATTTTGAAACGAACCAATATAGTTTTAACACTTTCTGAAGCATTTTCGCATTCTTCGCAAAGCATTTGATTGCCATGTCTTGATCTTGGCCGGAGATTATGACAATGACATTTCGTGGTCTCGGACTGGCTTTTCAAATGCCTTCGCGGGCTTATATTGTTTTCAATAAGAGGATTGCGGCCAGCCTCGTGAAAAGTGATTGGTTCGACAGTTGAATGACTGAAAAGAAAAAACAAAAAAAATCTGATATATTGAACCGCTTGTGGCGTAAAATCCGCTATCCACTGATGAATGCCCGCGTAACGAAAGCGATTGTTGTATCGCTTATGGCCAATTATTTGCGTCTGGTTTATTGGACCAATCCACGGCTTAAAGGTTCGGATGACCCGCAAAAGGCTCATGATGCCTATAACCCGTTCATTATTACATTCTGGCACGGGCGTCATATTATGGGGCCATTTTTGCGCCCTAAAAAAGAACATATCATTGCCATGTTTTCGCGCTCTGCTGATGCCGAGATCAATGCACGGGTCGGCGAAAAGCTGGGGCTTGAAACAGTGCGCGGTTCGGGCGGGCGATCCAAGCACCAGAATACCGATAAGGGCGGTGCAAGGGCACTTCTCACGTTAAAACGAGCCTTGCAAGAGGGTAAAACGGCGGCAATGATTGCTGATATTGCTCATGGAACGGCGCGTGAAGCCGGTAAAGGTATCATATTGCTTGCCAAAATATCCGGCCGTCCCATTGTCCCTTATATTTATTCCTTTTCTCATGTAAAAATTTTAGAAAAAACATGGGACAAAACCGTAATTCCGCTCCCTTTCGGACATTCCATATTTCTCATGGGAGATGCATTCTATGTTCCTGAAGATGCCGATGATGACCTCATGGAGCAAAAACGCATCGAACTTTCCGATATTATGAACCGTCTGACGGACGAGGCAGAAAAACGTCTTAGGGAAGGGAAATAACGGGGGACATCATGAAAGAATTCAGGGCGCGAACAGCATTATATCTTTATCGCGTTGCGGGTGGCTTGATCCGACCTTTCGTTCCCTTCTATCTATCTTTAAGGGCGGCACGCGGCAAGGAAGACCCGCATCGAAAAAAAGAGCGTATGGGGCGCACCAATAAAGAGCGTCCCGAAGGGCCGCTTATCTGGCTTCATGCAGCAAGTGTCGGTGAGACATTGGCACTGGTTCCCCTCATTGAACGCATTTTACAGCTTCATATCAATGTGCTTTTGACAACCGGCACTGTTACGTCGGCCAACCTCATTGAAAACCGGTTTGGCAGTCGGGTTATCCACCAATTTGCGCCGCTCGACATCAAACCGGCGATAAGAAGATTTCTTGATCACTGGAAACCCGATCTGGCACTTGTTTGTGAATCCGAAATTTGGCCATTGCGCATTAGCGGACTTGCTCGCCGCCACATTCCGCAAGTCATGGTCAATGCACATATGTCTGGCCGTTCATTCCATTCATGGCAAAAGCGGTCGGCTCTCGCTTCGCACATTTTCAGGCAGATAGATGCCGCCATTGGACAAAGCGAAAGTGATGCCGAACAATATCATGCGCTCGGTGTCAAAACAGTTGCTGTATCGGGAAATCTGAAAGCCGACATTGCACCGGCAGCCGATAAAAATTTGTTAATGCAATATCGGGAAAGTGTGCATAACCGGCTGGTTTGGGCGGCCATCTCCACCCATGAAGGCGAAGAGAATATTGCTGCCGAAGTTCATCTTGCTTTAAAAACACGGTTGCCTAATCTTTTGACAATCATTGTGCCCCGTCATCCTGAACGGGCTGACGAAATTATGGAAGAACTTGCTAAAAAGTCCCTCAATGTTGTCCGGCATAGTGAAAAACAAATGCCTACCGATGATACAGATATTGTTCTCGTGGACACGATTGGCGAGATGGGAGTGTTTTTGCAACTTGCAAAAGTATCCTTTATTGGCAAATCTTTAACGGAAACGGGGGGGCACAATCCACTTGAACCCGCACTTTTGGGGTCAGCCATACTAACAGGCCCGCATGTGGAAAATTTCAAAGATACGTTCGATGTATTTTTTGCCAATAATGCAGCAAGAGTCGTTGAAGATGCCACGCAATTGGCTGTCCAGCTCAATACACTTTTGACCCATGAACCGTTACGTTATGAAATGATCGAGGCGGCCTATGATACGGCCACCAATATGAGCGGAGCACTGGAACGCACGTTAAAAGTGCTTCGTCCTTTTATTGACCCATTGATCATGCAGGCAAAACTTCACCATCGGGATACCAATCATGGTTGGTGAAGCACCGAATTTCTGGTGGAACGACCAAAAATTGATGCGTTGGCTTTTGCTGCCGGTTTCGTGGATTTACGGTTTTTTTGCCCGCCGCAGAATGGAACGGGAAAATATTCCGGTGATTGATCTTCCGGTTTTGTGTGTCGGCAATTTTACGCTTGGTGGAACGGGAAAAACTCCCGTTGTCATCAGCCTTGCGGAAGCCGCCAAAAAACTAGGTCTTAATCCGGGAATTGTTTCGCGTGGTTATGGTGGTGAAATACATAGCCCGCATCTGGTTGACCCCGAATTTGATAAAGCACGAGAAGTCGGTGACGAGCCATTGCTTCTTGCCCGACATGCACCGGTTGCTGTAGCAACCGACCGGTTGGAAGCGGCAAAACTTTTACAAAAACAAGGATGCAATCTTATCCTGATGGATGACGGCTTCCAAAGTCGCCGTCTCTTCATTGATTATGCTTTGATGGTTGTGGATGGCCTTAGGGGCTTGGGGAACAATGCAGTGTTTCCGGCGGGACCACTCCGTGCACCGCTTGTAACCCAACTTGCCTATACCGACGGCGTGCTGATGATCGGCAATGGGAACAAAGGTAACGAAGTTATCCATATGGCAGCCCGTGCAGCAAAACCGTTGAACTTTGCCCATCTTATGCCCTCTGCCACCGATACTGTTTCGGGCAAAAAATTTCTGGCCTTTGCAGGCATAGGAAATCCGCAAAAATTTTTCCGTTCGATTGGCGAATTGGAAGGCAAAGTTGAACAAACGCGAATTTATGCCGACCATCATTTCTATACAGATTTCGATCTTGATGACATTACCGGCACGGCAAGGACAGAACATCTTTCCATTGCTACCACCGCAAAGGATTTTGCCCGTTTAAAAACCGACGGGCAGAACAAAAAGCTTGAAAATCTTGTTGTGTTCGATGTCGAGGTTCAATTTGATGATCCGGATTTTTGTAAGCAACGGATAAACGAAACACTCGAAGCGTTCAAAAACCGCGTTTTTGAAGAGTAAAAAACAAAAAGCGCCCAGAACTGGCGCTTTTATTTAAACCGAATGCATAAACCGGCAATAACATTTATTTTTTAAGTGTTGTGCCTAAAAGCTTACGTAAACGGGGATCGCATTCAAGTTCACGGCGATAGGAAATTTCGCAACTTGCATAAGCTTCCTGACGGGGCGCACTCCAGTATCTCAGTTCGTCCAACGGAATTTTCTCGCCTGTAATTGCACATAAAACATAAGTTCCGTGTGTTAAAACTTCATAATCGCCACTCAGGTAATGGAGTTGTGCCTCGCGTTCACCACCGGGAAACATCATTATTCTAAACCTTTCAGATTGCTCATTGGCTATCATTATAAAGCGTCGGGTAAAACTATAAAAGCCTTAAATCCTTTGCTCACGAAACTATTGATATCTATTCAAACCTATCGGGCATTTTGAGAGAGTTAAGTTTTATCTCCCATATCCAACCTCATAGACGAGATTTTCGTTTCCCTTCAGGATTTTTGTCATTCAAGCTTTTTGCACCTATCCGGCACAAACGGCACTAACCGCAAGCCAGACGGTCATTGTTAAGAGAAGAGAAAATCCCGCCAATTATTTTCAACGAACAGATTCACTATAACCCGAGGTGCAAATTTGTTTCGTCTAAAATCGAATCTTCAAACTTCTCGATTGCTGAAAGATAGCCGCGCTTAAAGACAATCAACGGCGGCCGAACAATCTTTCAATATCGGTGAGCTTCAACTCGACATAGGTCGGGCGTCCATGATTACAAGTTCCGGAACCCGGAGTTGCTTCCATCTGGCGTAAAAGCGCATTCATCTCTTCCGCACGCAACAAGCGGCCGGAACGCACCGAGCCATGGCAGGCCATGGTTGCCGCAACATAATCGAGCATGGCTTTCAACCCGTTTGTTGTATCATAATCGGCAGCTTCATCGGCCAAATCGGCAATAAGGCCTTTGACATCCACCTCGCCAAGCATGGCCGGTGTTTCGCGAACCGCGACGGCACCGGGGCCGAACGGTTCGATTTTCAGGCCAAATTTTTGCAATGTCTCTGCATGTGTCAAAAGTCGGGTTGCATCTTCTTCCGGCAATTCTACAATTTCCGGAATAAGCAAGATTTGGGATGGTAAAGGCTTGGAATAGAGTGCCTGTTTCAACGCCTCGTAAACCAGCCTCTCATGTGCTGCATGTTGATCGACAATAATGAGGCTGTCTTCAGTTTGGGCGATGATATAGTTTTTATGAATTTGGGCGCGTGCAGCACCAAGGGGAAAACGCTGCTCCTCGACAGTTGGAATTTCCATTGCCGGACGGCTATCGGTCGTCGGTTGATCGAGATCGCCCAACACATTTCCATAGTCTTCATTAAAGCCTGATGAAGGTGTTGTATAAAGCGGTTGGTTGACCATTTGTGCGGCCGGTGGCACAGGCGCTCTTGAAAAAGAATTATAGGAAAAAGCTCTATTATTATAAAAAGTCGGACGCGGTGGAACAGATGAAGAAGGTGGCATACCATCTGGCCGGAAACTTTTGAGCATTGCGTCCGCCCCTGTCGTTGCGGGGTGAATGCCGGCATGGCTTAAAGCTTCGCGAATGCCACCAACAATAAGCCCGCGCACTAAACTCTGATCGCGAAAACGCACATCCGCCTTTGCCGGATGGACATTGACATCAACATCGGATGAAGGAAGATTGATGAAAAGCACACAAACCGCATAGCGGTCGCGCGCCATTGCATCGGCATAAGCCCCGCGAATAGCGCCCAATATCAATTTATCGCGCACCGGTCGGCCGTTCACATAAGCAAACTGATGGAGACTGTTACCCCGATTGAATGACGGTATGCCCGCAAAGCCTTTAAGCTCCACTCCTTCTCTTACCGCGTCAAGAGTAATAACGTTGGGAGCAAAATCTTTTCCCATAATTTGGGTGATGCGCTGTAATTGTGCCTCTTCTCCAGTACCGGTCGCGGGATAATCGAGCATCGAGCGATCTGTACCGGAAAGCGAAAAACGGACATTTGGAAATGCAATGGCAATCCGTTTGACAATATCGGTTATCGCATTGGCTTCGGAACGATCTGTTTTCATGAATTTGAGACTTGCCGGTGTGACGTAAAAAAGATCGCGCACTTCGACAATTGTTCCCGCGTTACCGGCTGCGGGACGCGGCCCATCAACATGTCCGGCATTGACAACGATTTCAGCCGCATGTTCAGAAGAAGCTCTACGTGACACCAGTTTCAACTTTGAAACCGACCCGATTGAAGGCAAAGCTTCACCACGAAATCCGAGTGAATGGATGTCGTGAACATTATCGTCGAGTTTGGAGGTGCAATGACGCGATATTGCCAGTTCAAGTTCGTCCTCCGCAATACCGCACCCGTTATCCGACACGCGGATGAGGCTTTTTCCGCCACCGGCCGTCACAATTTCTATCCGTGTCGCACCGGCATCAATAGCATTTTCGACGAGTTCTTTGACCACACTTGCCGGACGCTCGATCACTTCGCCCGCTGCAATCTGGTTAATTACGGTTTCACTGAGATGATGTATTGTCATGAAGTCATTATAACCGATTTACAAACCCTCGTATAGCGAAAGCACATTCTCGCTCCGGCATTATCCCCCCCCTTGAATAGATAAATCCATTTAAAAAAGCGCAAGCTTTTTAAAAAGCTCGCGCTCATATTTGTGAATAATCCGGAAAATGGATTTATCAGAGTGTAGCGTTCAATGCCTGTTCGACATCTTCCAACAAATCATCAACATCTTCGAGACCAACCGAAAAACGCAACAATCCGTCACTAATGCCAAGTTCGGCACGTGCTTCGGGGCCGATGCTCTGGTGCGTTGTGGTTGCCGGATGGGTCATGATCGAACGTGTATCTCCAAGATTATTGGAAATAAGCGGTATTGTCAGATGATTACAGAATGAAAAAGCAGCCTTTTTGCCACCCTTCAATTCAAAGGCAATCATTGTCGAACCGCCGGTCATCTGTTTTTTTACAATATCCCTTTGCGGATGGTCATCACGCCCCGGATAAACACATTTTGCGACCGCTTTATGCCCGCTGATAAAATCGGCAAGTTTTGCTGCCGAGCGTGTCATTTCCTCGACACGAAGCGGGAGCGTTTCAAGACTTTTCAACATAAGCCATGCGACATAGGGACTCATGCCGGGTCCCGTATGGCGGAAGAAGTCCTGCAAATTTTCTGTCATCCATTCTTCACTCGATAAAATCATTCCACCGAGACAACGTCCATGCCCGTCAATATGCTTGGTGGTTGAATAGACAACGACATCAGCACCAAGTTCGAGCGGCTTTTGATAAAGCGGCGTTGCGAATACATTATCGACAATCACCGTTGCGCCAACTTTATGGGCAAGTTCCGAAACCGCTTTAATGTCAACCATTTCCAAAGTCGGATTGGCAGGCGTTTCAAAAAATATCCCGCGTGTATTGGGGCGAATTGCCTTTTCCCAATTTTCGATTTTACGCCCGTCAATGATTGAAACCTCGACGCCATAACGGGGCAAAACCTTTTCAATGATATAACGGCAGGAACCGAACATGGAGCGGGCTGCAACAAAATGGTCGCCCGCTTTCACAAAACATAAAATAGCTGTCGACACAGCGGCCATTCCCGAAGCAAGTGCGCGCGCACTTTCAGCCCCTTCCAAAGCACACATACGTTTTTCAAACATATCTGTGGTCGGATTGGCATAACGTGAATAGACAAAGCCCGGATCCTCTCCGTCAAAACGCCTTTCGGCCGCTTCGGCACTCGGATAGGTAAAGCCCTGGGTTAAATAAATCGCTTCACAGACTTCTCCATAAGGAGAGCGTTGAGCCCCCGCATGAACCATTTCTGTAGCGGTACGGTATTTACGATGTGGATTAAGTGTCATAAGTCACCTGCTTTCATCAAAAAAACCTTTGCCGTCATGGTAAAGATTGAAAAACAAGATGCCAAAAGTCCGCTTGATCTTACGGCCTTTTAGCATTTCAAGGGGGTGAATGGAATTGGTATCGAAGACTTTACGTTGTCATCCGAACGCGTTTATATTCCATAACCCCAAGCGTGGCTGCAAGCCGGCCGGCCCAAATCACCACGGGATAAATCTTCCATATGCCCTTCAACCGCTTGCGTCAATCCGTGAACAGGTTAAAGAGAGAATGGAAAACAGGAAAAGGTAGTCATCATGGCACGCTCAAGCGGCATTCTGGCAGATAGCGATATTCAGGGTTTATTTGAAAACAATATTTTGAAATCGGATCGCCCGTTAGACAAAGATCAGATACAACCGGCCAGTCTCGATTTGCGATTGGGCAAAAAAGCCTATCGTGTCCGTGCTTCTTTTCTGCCTGGCCCTGAAAAACAAGTGATTGATAAACTTGAACAATTCAAGCTTCATGAATTCGATCTGGAAAATGGTGCGGTGCTTGAAACGGGGTGTGTCTATATTGTACCGCTTATCGAGACACTCGCACTTTCTGACGAATTGAGTGCCTCTGCCAATCCGAAAAGTTCAACCGGACGGCTTGATATTTTTACCCGTATTATAACCGATTACGCACAAGAATTTGATAAGGTCACCAGTGGTTATCATGGGCAACTTTATCTCGAAATAAGCCCGCGTACATTTCCCGTTATTGTCCGCACCGGTTCAAGATTGTCGCAAATCCGTTTCCGTAAAGGAAAGAGCGGGTTGAATGAAAGCGAACTCTTGGCTCTCCACAAAAAAGAAATGCTGGTTTCCGATGACCACCCCAATATTACCGCTAGCGGTGTCGGGCTTTCGATTGATCTTACAGGAAATTCAAACGGACTTGTCGGCTATCGCGGCAAACATCATACTGGCGTTATCGACGTGGATAAACGTGGTGTGGCCGATGTGCTCGATTTTTGGGAGCCGATTTATGATCGGGGTTCCCATTCGCTTATCCTTGATCCGGACGAGTTCTATATTCTCGTCTCGCGTGAAGCGGTTCACGTCCCGCCGCTCTTTGCTGCCGAAATGACACCTTTCGACCCGTTAATCGGTGAATTCCGTGTTCACTATGCCGGATTTTTCGACCCCGGTTTCGGCAATAATGAAGCGGGTGGCAAAGGCTCGCGCGCCGTTCTTGAAGTGCGCAGCCATGAAGTTCCCTTCATCCTCGAACACGGACAAATCGTTGGCCATCTCGTTTATGAACATATGTTGAGGCATCCGAAATCTCTCTACGGGCGTGATCTCGGCTCGAATTATCAGGCACAGGGCTTGAAACTGTCAAAACATTTTAAACCACTTTGATGAGAGGGTGCTTGACAAAAAGCATTAAAGATTGCATCCGTGTATCACGCATTTTGCGGGTATGATGTAATGGTAGCCTGTCAGCTTCCCAAGCTGAACGCGCGGGTTCGATTCCCGCTACCCGCTCCAGCTCTTTGGCTGTTTCCCTTATGCGTTATCCAGTATTTTCTGTTTTCCAATTATATTTTTCAATTTATAATAAAGTTAAATAAATAAAATAAACTTTTTTAAAAAATATACAAAATGTTGTATTTTTGAATAATTATAAATTTAAATTTTTATATTCAATTATATTATCAATAATAATATATTTAATTATTTTAATTTCAAATAATAATTAAATGGAACAACTTGATCTATAAAATATTATTATATTTTATATTACAAAAAAATATCATTCATCACACTCATATGAACGGGCGCTGAATTGACGCTGTTTCGACTTTATGCAAAAGCTTGGCAAAAATAAAAATCTGAAAAACCCCGAAATTATTTCCAATCAGTGGGAAGTTCAAATGATAAGGTTCAAAAATGGCCCTTCGAGAATGACCGTTTGTCTGGTTATTCTGTTAAGCTTGCTGGTATTGGCAGCGGGGCTTTATTTCACTCTTCTTGGCGGCTATCTCATTTATCTCGGCAGCCGGACATGGTATTATCTGGCACTCGGTATCCTGTTGCTTCTGTCGGGTTTGTTTATGATCCGGCTTAACCGTTTCAGTGTATGGATCTTCGCTTTTATCTATGTGATGAGCGCATTATGGTCTTATCATGAAGCGGGGCTTGATTACTGGCAGCAATTTTCCAACCTCTTTGCTTTATCTGTGGCCTTTTTTCTGGTGTTGCTTGCCTATAGACCAATGGCAAAAAAACAGGGGAAAATCGCAGGCTCCGCATCTCTTGTTTTGGCTGGTTTGGTCTTTATCGGTATGGCGGCAACAATTGCCAGTTCATTTATACCGAAAAATGTCATCCACACGACAGAAAAAGCCAAGCCTGCATTACCGGTGCAACCGGCTAATGAACAAAAATACTGGAAAAGCTGGGGCAATGACGATCATGGCAGCCGCTTTGCCGCCCTTGACCAGATAACGCCTGCCAATATCAAAAAACTTGATGTGGCCTGGATTGCCCATACCGGTGACATTCCCCAAAGTAACGGTTCAGGGGCAGAAGACCAGAATACCCCGCTCCAGATCGGCACTAATCTTTATGTTTGTACAGCCTATGGCAAGGTGCTTTCATTCGACGTTGATAGCGGTAAACAGAACTGGATGTTCGACCCACGCGGAACGGGACCGAACTGGCAACGTTGCCGCGGCTTGGGTTATCATGAAACGCAACCGGTCAAAGGTGTAAAAGCTGATACGGCTTGTCAGGCACGTCTGTTTTTGCCAACGGGAGACGCAAGACTCATTGCACTTGATGCGGCAACCGGAAAACCTTGCGAAGAGTTCGGGGATAAAGGCACTGTCGACCTTAAAGCCGGCATGGGTGAAGTCAAACCCGGTTATTACCAGCAAACATCGACACCACTTGTTGCAGGCGATGTTGTCATTGTCGGCGGGCGCGTGGCCGATAATTTCTCGACCGATGAACCGCCGGGGGTTGTCAGAGCCTATGATGTGAAAGATGGCCATCTCGTCTGGGCTTGGGATCCCGGTAACCCCGATATTCACGGACTTCCGCCGGAAGGGCAAACCTATACACGTGGAACACCGAATGTCTGGGCGGCAATGTCATATGACGAAAAGCTCGGACTTGTCTATTTACCGACAGGGAATTCAACCCCCGATTTCTGGGCCGGCTATCGGACGCCCGAAGACGATAAATACTCGTCTTCCGTTGTGGCTGTCGATGTGAAAACCGGCGAGGTGCGTTGGCATTACCAATTTGTCCATCATGACATTTGGGATTTTGATACGCCCGCACAACCTGTCCTGCTTGACGCACCCGATGATGATGGAAACATCGTACCGGCACTCGTTCAGGTTACCAAACAGGGAGAGGTCTTCCTGCTTAACCGTGAAACCGGTGAACCGATTGCGGATGTCGAAGAAAAACCGGTACCGCAGGGGAATGTTGCAGGTGAACGTTATTCGCCAACACAGCGCTTCTCTGTCGGGATGCCGTCATTCGGCAACGCGACTTTAACGGAAGCCGATATGTGGGGCACGACACCATTCGACAAGCTTCTCTGCCGGATCGAATTTGCCAAAATGCGTCATCAGGGTGTGTTCACCCCTCCGGGGCTTGATTATTCATTACAAATGCCGGGGTCACTTGGCGGTATGAATTGGGGATCTGTCTCGATTGACCCGACATTGAACTATGTTTTCGTCAATGATATGAGGCTCGGCCTTGCCAATTATCTTGTCGAGCGCAAAGATATTCCCGAAAGTGCCTCCGGCATTGAAATGGGTATTGTGCCCATGGCCGGAACACCCTTCGGCGCTATGCGCATGCGCTTTCTTTCGCCGCTTGGCGTTCCCTGCCAAAAGCCACCTTTTGGCACAATGTCGGCAATTGATCTCAAAACCCGCAAAATTGTCTGGCAGGTTCCGGTTGGCACTGTCAGGGATACGGGGCCGCTCAATATCGCACTCGGCGTGCCCGTTCCTATCGGAATGCCGACACTTGGCCCCTCTTTAGCGACACAATCCGGCCTTGTGTTCTTTGCCGGAACGCAGGATTTCTATTTGCGTGCGTTTGATAGCCGCACAGGTAAAGAAATCTGGAAGTCGCGTTTGCCCGTTGGCAGCCAAGGCGGCCCTATGACCTATATTTCGCCCAAAACCGGCAAACAATATATTGTCATTACCGCAGGCGGTGCCCGTCAAAATCCGAAACGGGGTGACTATGTCATTGCCTATACTTTGAAAGATTAAGCCTAAAAAAGATAAAATTTTCCGGTTCCCAAACGTTTGAAATATCCCCAATGTTGGAACCCTCTAAAACCGGACCCGCCGCATTTATGTGGCGGGTTTTTTAGACCTTATCCGATATTATTTTTAAAAATGAAACGTATTATCAAAAAATATAACCCTTCAATTTATTAAGAAAGATATTTCATTTTTTAATTGTTTCTCTTTATTATAAAGAAAAGATCATAAAATTCAAATAAATATAAATATTACTGATTTATTTCTTTTAAAAACCATCATTTTTTTTCAAAACAAACTGAATGATATAAACATTCCGAACATATATTGAAACTTTGAAGACCGTAACAAGGATTAGAAAACAAATCGGCTAAAACTGCCTGAAAAAGCCCCGCCTCCAATAAAAAGCCCGCAATTCATTGCGGGCTTGATGCTTAAGGTAGATTATAAAAAAGTGTTTTCAATCAGTCTATTGCAGACGTCCTATCAAAACCGTTTGTTCTTATCCTGTTTCTGTAAAATAGCGCCAATTTCGTCAATTTTCTCTTTTGACGGGGTCGGATAACCAACTGTTGTCGAATTTGTTTGTGTATGATCCACCGAATGGGCTGCTGGCTTCGGCGCATAATTATAATGCGCATCGGCAACCACAACCTGTTTTGGCGCAGGCGTTGGAGCCGTCTGGAATGGCAAATAAGGTTCTTGAACCTTTTCAACCGGTTTTGCATGGGAAACGGCCGGTTTTGCATCGGCTACAACTGTATTGGTTTGGTGAGTCGCAACGCTCTTCTGTGATGAAAACGGTTTGGCATCAACCGGTACAGGTTGAGCTTGAGCAATCATCACAGGCTCGCTTGTTGGCGCTGTCTTGACCGGAAGTGAAGGTGCCGGTTCCGAAACGGCTTTTGGCGCTACCGGCTGCGTAAGTCTTCCCGGCGTTGTGAATTGCGGTGCATTACCATTTCTTTCTTGAGCAAAGGCAAAGGCTACATCATAAGGTGCATCATTTGTTGGAACTTGAAGTTCGCCGTTGCGACCGCGCTTTTCATAAAATGCGTTACCGCCTGCGACTTGCACATAATGGATATTTTTATACGGGAAGGTTAATCCGGCGGTGTGAAAAAACATCGCATTTTTACTTTTTTTGGCACGTTCACCACGCAAAACAGCGTCAGCTGCTTCACCCGCTCTTGCCATTGCAGCAGGTTCACTCATCGGTCTCGTCAAAACACCGGGAGCAAACTGGTTGGGTTGCCCGACGACACCGCAAATTGTCTTCGGATAGGCTGTGGAATTCACGCGGTTCATAACCACAGTTCCTACAGCAATCATACCATCACGGCTCGAACGGTTTGATTCAAAATACATTGCCCGCATCAGGCAAGTGCGTTCTGTCAACGGAAAAGAGGCTGGTTGATTGGTATTTTTATGACCGAAACTTAAATGGTTTGATGCACATCCAGTAACGATGAGCGGTGCAAGCATAATAGCGGCGGTACTTGCCCAACGGAGTTTTTTCATCTTTCCAATACCATTCCTGTGTTTCGTTTTCTTTTTCACCCGTAAAAACAAAAGCAAAAAAAGGCCAAATGAAGGCGGATTTTTCGCGTCTCTTTTGTCAATGCGCATTTTAAGAGGCAAAAAGCTTTAAAAACACTATGACTTTAAACCTTTTAAAAACTATTAATTACGTTTTAAGCCACTCTTTTCGGTTCATTCGAACATTATTTTAAAAAGGGTCGTTGAATGATAAGAGAAGAGCTGAATAATTATTATAAAACATTGTTTTTATTATCTATTTTTGATTTCGCAATCTATCAGAAAAATATCAGCTCCCGACTTTCCAGTCGCCTCGTTATGGCTTGATAAGACTGCCTGTTCACTTATTATTAACGCTAAATCCAGAAAGTGTAGCTGATGGATAAATTTCTTCGACAAAATCGGGCAGAACGGGGCAAAAAATGAACCAGAAGCCTATTTTTAATCATTTTTCTTTCAAATTACGACTGTTGTTGACCGGCTTAAAAGCCCCTAGCCGAATATAATAAAATTTCATTACTGAATATTGCGGTGCTTACCTGCTCCGGATAATTCCAAACGCTATTTGCGGTTCAGTTTGCGAAATGAAAGTCCGCCCTTCCGCCAGACTGTTTTGTTAGGTTGCTTGGCTCATGAAAAATGAAACCATTTATTGAAACTGAACCTATGCGGGTTGATTACAAAAAATCTCAATGAGCGAACATATTCCGACAGGTAAACTGTCATTCAGTGAGGCAAATTCGGGGTAATAAACCGACGAATGCGATGAAACCACGACAGAACGTAGCGTTCCACCCAATATCATCTATTTCTGGAAGCTATTTCAATAATCGATATTTTTCAGCTATTTTGCAGTTTTATCGTCTGCTCCAACCTTATAGGTCGTATCATCGCGCGGACGATCTGTGCTCAAATATGTACCGGTCATGATATAATGTAATGTCTCGGCAATATTGGTTGCATGATCGCCAATGCGCTCGATATTTTTGGCGCAAAACAACAAATGCGTGCAAGCGGTGATATTGCGCGGATCTTCCATCATATAAGTGAGGAGCTCGCGAAACAGCGACGTATACATAGCGTCAATCTCTTCATCCCGGTTACGCACGGCATCAATCCGTTCAAGCGAGCGGCTCGCATAAGCGTCCAAAACTTCCTTGAGCTGGTTGAGCGTTAGTGTCGCGAATGATTGCAGGCCATGATATAAGCTCGCCGGTTGCCGACTTTCGACAATAGCGGCCGCCCTTTTTGCAATATTTTTGCCCATATCGCCAACGCGTTCCAGATCGGCAGCAATGCGCATAGCACCGATAATTTCACGCAAATCCACCGCCATTGGCTGACGTTTTGCAATAATTGCCACCGACTTTTCGTCAATTTCGCGTTCGGTTTCATCAAGAAACATATCATCGGAAATAACTTTTTTAGCCAAGTTCAGATCGTTATTCACAACAGCATTGACTGCTTCTTCGATCATCTCGCTGGCAAAAGTTCCCATTTTGGCAATTTTTGCTTCAAGGTAGCCCAACTCCTCATCGAATGAACGGACGGTATGATTTATCGGCATAAGCGTGCTCCCTGAATTTAACCGAAACGACCGGTAATATAATCTTGTGTACGTTGCTCTTTTGGCGATGTGAACATCATCTCGGTTTCGCCTACTTCAACGAGATCTCCCAGATGGAACATCGCTGTATATTGCGAAACGCGTGCAGCCTGCTGCATTGAATGGGTGACGATAACAATTGTAAAATTCTGGCGCAAATCATCAATCAATTCTTCAATGCGGGCCGTCGCAATCGGGTCAAGTGCGGAACAGGGTTCATCCATCAAGATAACTTCCGGACTGACCGCAATGGCGCGTGCAATGCACAAGCGTTGCTGTTGTCCGCCGGAAAGACCGGTTCCGGCGTCGTTCAAACGGTCTTTTACCTCTTCGAACAAACCGGCCTTGACAAGGCTTTGTTCAACAATCGTATCAAGTTCCTTGCGTGATTTGGCAAGTCCATGAATACGTGGCCCATAGGCGACATTCTCGTATATGGACTTCGGAAAAGGATTGGGCTTTTGAAAGACCATGCCGACACGGGCGCGCAATTCGACAACGTCGATATCCGGATCATAAATATCCTGCCCGTCAAGAGTGATAAGGCCGGTGACTTTTGCCCCGTCAATTGTATCATTCATACGATTGAGACAGCGCAGAAACGTTGACTTCCCGCAGCCGGACGGACCAATCAATGCCATAACCTGATGTTCGGGAATATCAAGGTTGACACCATGCAAAGCTTCTTTGGTGCCATAAAATACTTTGACATCCTGACCACGCATCTTGATTTTCATTATCGACCTAATCCTATTTCGTCTTGAGCCAGAACAGGCTCGCTAAATCAATAAGTTCAACTTTTATTCTACCAGCGCCGCTCGAACTTACGGCGCAGCAATACTGCGGCTATATTCATGATAGCGAGAAACGCCATCAAAATAATGATCGCTCCGAATGTGCGTTCATTAAAGGCACGTTCCGGTTCATTTGCCCACATGTAAATTTGGACTGGTAAGGCTGTTGCAGGTTCCATCGGGGTTGCGGGATAATTTGCAACAAAGGCGACCATGCCGATCAGCAAAAGTGGCGCTGTTTCTCCCAAAGCCCTTGCAAGACCAAGTATTGTACCGGTTAGAATTCCAGGCAAAGCAAGCGGCAAAACATGACCAAAAACGGTTTGCGTTTTTGATGCTCCAAGTCCCAACGCTGCATCGCGGATTGAAGGCGGAACCGCCCGCAAAGCAGCACGCGTTGCAATAATGATGGTTGGCAGCGTCATGAGCGTCAACACCAGCCCGCCGACAATTGACGAGGCGCGCGGCAGATGCAGGAAATTGATAAAAATGGAAAGCCCCAACAAGCCAAAAACAATAGACGGTACAGCCGCAAGATTATTGATGTTGACCTCTATTATATCATTGAATCTGCTGCGGCGGGCAAATTCTTCAAGATAAATGGCTGTTGCGACCCCGATTGGCAAAGACAATACCAACACGATTGCCATCATATAAGCCGAACCGATAATGGCAACGCCAAGCCCTGACGTTTCCGGACGGCTCGAAGCACCGAAAGTAAAAAGCCCTTTATTGAAAGCTTTATGAAGTGTGCCATCGGAAGCGAGTTTTTCCATCCACCCGATCTGACGATCGCTGACCTTACGATTCTGTTCGGGAACAGAAAGGTTGATCTGCCCTTTGAATGCCGAATCTATATCTGCGGCGGCTAACACATCAATAGTGCGGGTTTGGCCGATATAATCGGGATCTCCGACAAGAAGCTCACGTATTTGATCACGCACACCACCTGAAATCATGCGGCTGAGTTCGCGCATTGCTGTATGATCATTTTTATCGATAGCAAGCTTGTCTGCCAGAGCATTGCGGACAAGAAGCGGATAATTTGCAGTAATGAGAACTTTCGGATTTGTGAGCCGCTCGCCTTTCGGGTCAATGATGTGTTCATCCAGATAGACAGGCAAGGTCAGCGTTGTCTGTTGAAACGCACTCAAACCTTGAGCAATTATCGACCACAAAAGAATAACGAGAAATAAAAGCCCGACACCGATTGCTGAAAGACCATAGGCGCGGAAACGCCGTTCCGCACGATAACGGCGCTTTAACCCGATGTCGCGTCTTGGCGTTTGAACAACGTTATTCATTCATATTGTTCCCTATATTTACGCACAATATAAAGCGCAAAAACATTCATCAAAAGTGTCAGTACAAAGAGCGTCATGCCAAGGGCAAATGCAACCAATGTTTGCGGCGAATTGAATTCAAGGTCGCCGGTGAGCTGATTGACGATTTTTACTGTTATCGTTGTCATGGCCTCGAACGGATTAAGGGTCAGATTTGCAGCAACGCCGGCTGCAAGAACGACAATCATCGTCTCACCTATAGCTCGTGACGCAGTCAGCAACACTGCACCCACAATCCCCGGCAATGCTGCAGGAAGGACAACCCTTTTGATGGTTTCCGATTGTGTGGCTCCAAGCCCGTATGAGCCGTCCCGCAAAGCCTGCGGTACCGCCGATATAATATCGTCGGAAAGCGAGGATACAAAAGGTATCAACATAATTCCCATAACGAGACCGGCAGTCAAAATGCTTTGCGACATAATGAAACCTTGTCCACCGGCAATAGCAATTGAAAGATCCCGCAAGAACGGCCCGACTGTAACCAGAGCGAAAAACCCGTAAACAATTGTCGGAATACCGGCGAGAACCTCCAATAGCGGTTTGATAATTGCACGTACACGGCGGGAAGCATATTCCGACATGTATATTGCCGCAAAAAGCCCGACCGGAACCGCAAAAATCATTGAAACAAGGGCGATATAAAGTGTACCGGCCAGAAGCGGCAGCAAACCGAATTGCCCGACAGAGCCGACCGATCCGCTTGCGCTAAAACGCGGGTCCCAAACAGTGCCGAAAAAGAAATTCGACAACGGCACAACTTTGAAAAAGCTGATTGTTTGGAAAAGCAATGAAAAGAAAATGCCGATGGTTGCAAGAATGGCCACGATAGAGGCAATAACAAGACCGACAAACACCATCTTCTCGACTTTGTTGCGGGCGCGTTTTTTCTCGCCCACACCAAAAATACCACAAAACAGGCCGACGATTGCGATAACCAATGCGACAATCAAACAATAGAAATGGGACTTCGTCGCCCCTTTATACCATTCGATGGCAACCGGTATAAGGCTATCTGCTCCCTCACTCGGCAGCATAATACCTTTTTTCGCCATATCATCGCTTAATGTTTTATAAGTGAGCGGAGATTCCGGATGATTGAGATCAAGCTCTGCAATATCGGTCTGGGCAGACGAAAAAGCGCGGGTAAGACTGTCAACCGTGCTTAATGCCAAACTGTGATTTAACGTCTCTCCGCTTTTTATAATTTCGTTCAATTCGGTCGAGGCACGTTCTTCAAGATAGACGGCGCTTCCCAATTCCCACAATATAAGAACGAGAAAAGCGGGAACGACGGTCAGCAAAAATGTCCACCAGCCAAAATAATATGGCCGTGAATGCAATTTTTTACCTTGTTTTTCAATTGAAGCGGCACGCTTTCCCGAAACGACAAACCCGGCTATCCCAAGAGCAAAGATAACCAAGATTAATAGTGATATGGACATTCCATTTTCCGGTTTTATTTCAAAAATAACGCGGGAATTTCCCGCGTTTGCTCACTTCATTTATCAATTGACATGACAGTTCCGCTCTCGAATGCCGCCCTTTGCGCTTCCCGTTCACTATCGGGGGCGGGAATGAGGCCATAATCTGCAAGTGGACTATCCGGTCCGATCATCTGGTCCGACAAGAAAAATTCGACATAGTCTTTCATACCCGGAATGACCCCCAAATGGGCTTTCTTGACATAGAAAAACAGCGGACGGGAAACCGGATATTTTCCGCTCGAAATCGTGTCAACATTGGGAGCAACACCATTAACGGTCGCAACTTTCAGCTTGTCGGCATTATTTTCATAAAATGCCAACCCGAAAACCCCGATTCCTGTTTTATTTGACATAACACGGGCAAGGGTTTCCGAATAATCGCCATCTATATCAATAGCTCTTCCATCCTTGCGAATGCTTATACAAGCGGCGGTAATCGCCTTGTCATCCATCGAAAGATTTTTCATGCTTTCGGCTGCGCCACTTTGTTTGCAGCCTTCAGTCATCAATTTTTCTTCGAAGACTTCTCTTGTGCCATGTTTTTCGCCGGGAATATATGCGTTGATTTCCCAATCGGGTAATTTCGGATTAATCTCGCTCCATTTTTTATAGGTGTTGGCAACAAGCTTTCCGTCAACAATGATTTTTGATGTCAATGCCTTATAAACATCGACAGGCGTCAATTCGAGATTAGGCCCATGAATATCGCTTGCAAAAACAATCCCGTCATAGCCGATACGGACTTCTTGGACTTCCGTGACACCGGCATCGAAACAGGCTTTCAATTCGGTTTTTTTCATCGGTCGGGAAGCATTGGCAATATCAATAGTATTTTCACTGATACCGCGGCAAAATTCTTTAATTCCTGCACCCGAACCACCTGATTCTATGACAGGTGTACGATAGTTGGTAAAACTTTCACCAAATGTTTCCGCAACTATCTTGGCATAGGGCAAAACTGTCGATGAGCCGGACACTTGGATATAATCGCGTGCGGCAGCGGTGCCGCAAGAACAGGCGGTAACCAGCACCAGGCCTGCAACTGTTGAAAGCAATCTGCTCGCCCATCCCCCCCTTGGACTACCGGCAGCTTTTTTTGACAAGACTAACAATGGATTATTATTTCTCTCATAATGATTGTTACAGTTTCTGACGAATACCTCATACAGTCTAAAGCGATTGTTGACTATCTTTATATTGGCTTTTTCAACCTTTTATTTTGTTTTCCACATGATCCCAGAAGATTTTTGCAGCGTCGGCACCACCAAAACGTTTCAGTTCGCGGATGCCGGTTGGCGAAGTGACGTTGATTTCTGTCATATAATCGCCGATGACATCTATTCCGACGAGAAGAAGACCGCGTTTTTTCAAGGACGGGCCAATCCGTTCGCTAATTTCAAGGTCGCGGCGGGTTAATTCCGTTTTCTCCGCACGGCCACCAATATGCATATTGGAACGGGCATCGGTCGAGGCGGCAACACGATTGATGGCTCCCACTGCCACACCGTCAATCAATATAATGCGCTTGTCACCGGCACTTACATCCTTCAAATATCGTTGCACGACAAAAGCTTCCGGATAAAGTTTGTTGAACATTTCAAGGAGCGAGCCGAGATTCTTGTCGTCCTTTTTCAACAGGAAAACCCCTGCCCCGCCATTTCCATAAAGTGGTTTGATAATAATATCGCCGAATTCGGAGCGAAAATCATTGACCTCTTCAACATCACGGGTGATGAGTGTCTCCGGCATCAGGTCAGGAAATTCGGTAACAAAGAGTTTTTCAGGGCTATTGCGTACCCAATTCGGATCATTCACGACCAAAGTCTTATCCATTATCCGTTCAAGAATATGCGTGGTCGTAATATAATTCATATCGAATGGTGGATCCTGCCTGAGCAAAACAACATCCATTTGTTGAAGCGGCGTGCGCTTTGCCTCGCCCAATTCGTAATAATTGTTTTCCTCGTCCCGCACTTTCAAAGCTTCGATACGGGCGGTCACCTCTCCATTCAACATGGAAAGCCGGTCGGGTGTATAATGGAACAGTTCATGTCCCCGCCTTTGCGCCTCCAATGCCAGAGCAAATGTTGTATCTCCCTTGATATGGATGGTCGAGATATGATCCATCTGGATAGCTATTTTCATAAGATTTGCCTCATATAATCAAAGCGGGTAATCAAAGCGGGCTGGTCAATCGTACCATGAGTCACTAGATAGGAATGAAATATGACAAGGGTTAAGGCATGACGCAAGCACCAGATGAAAAATTAAACAAGGAAGAAATAGAGCGCTATGCACGCCACATTCTTTTGCCGGAAGTCGGTGGTGCCGGTCAACAGAAACTTAAAGCTGCGAAAGTACTGGTTGTCGGTGCGGGCGGGCTTGGAGCGCCGGTTTTAACCTATCTTGCGGCCGCCGGTGTCGGCACTCTCGGCATTATTGACGATGATGTGGTTTCGCTTTCAAACCTGCAACGGCAGGTTATCCACAAAACTTCGGCAATCGGCGAAAAAAAGACTGAAAGTGCTGCCGAAACGCTCGAAGCGATCAACCCGCATGTCAAACTCGACCTTTATCCCTTAAGACTGACGGAAGAAAATGCTGCCAAAATTATCGGCAAATTCGATCTTGTCATTGATGGTTCGGATAATTTTACCACCCGTTATCTTCTCGCCGATAGTTGCGAAAATTTGAAAAAACCGCTTGTCAGCGGTGCAATCGGGCGTTTTGACGGCTCTTTAACGGTACTCATGCCTTATCTTGGCGGAGAACACCCATCTTATCGCGATCTCTTTCCGACACCGCCGCCCAAAGGTGTTGTACCGACATGTGCAGAAGCCGGCGTCATCGGTGCTCTGCCCGGCGTTATCGGTTCGTTAGAAGCCATGGAAGCCATAAAAATCATCACCGGTTGCGGTGAACCGCTTGTCGGAAGGCTGCTCCTTTACGACGGGTTATCAGCCCGTTTCGAGACAATCCGCTATAAAAAAAGAGCGTCGACACAAAAATAAAACGCTGTTTGTTTTTTAAAACAATACTTTGTTTTTTTGAAACAACGCCTCTCGAAGCGCGTATTTTTTAGCCCCGTCTTTCCAACTCCGTCTTTCTAACTCTGTCTTTCTAACCCCGTCTTTCTAATAAAGTCGGGCCGTTTTGAATGACAGAATCAATTGTTCTGAAAAGACTATTTCTGTTTGTCGGTCGACAAATTATCGGAAGCAATGTTCTTTTCCAATAATGGACTGTCCGAATCCGATAATGGGCCATTATAATCTTCAAGATTACCCGCATCGAGAAGCGTTTCATTGGTTTTATAGGCAT
>CAMLLT010000012.1 GCA_946480935.1 uncultured Bartonella sp.
CCCACCGCGGACACCATTTTTCTTTTTATAAGTTATTGTTTTTATTATATAATTTATTATTTTAGAGTTTGTATATTGACAAAATAGGCCAAAATGTAACACAAAGAGCCACACAAATGTGACACATTAGGCGGTTAGAAAGTGGCTGAATTATCAAAAGGTGAAGACAGATATCTGATCAAACGGAATGGCCGGTATATCTATCGGCGTCGGGTCCCGAAGGCGTTGGAAGATGTGGACGACAGAGCCCCGTTTGTTCGAATGGCCTTAAAAACATCAGATTCGGAGCTTGCTCGAGCGAAGCGCGATCTTTTGGAAGAAGCTGACAATTTGTTGTGGGCTCAAATGACAATGCAGTCGGCCGACGACAAAGCGCGTCTAAGGTACCAAGCCGCGATGCGACGGGTGGAAGCGCTTGGTTATATTTACAAGACTGCACGAGATATCGCAAAATTGCCGATTACCGATATTCTTGATCGGGTTGATGCCGCTAAAACAAACGCCAAAAACGAACACCTTTCGGATGCGCTTCTGGGTGTTATAGACAAGCCGCCGGTCAAAATATCGACCGCGGCGGAGACGTATTTTACAGAAATCGCACAAAATCAACTAACAAGGAAAAGCGAGCAGCAACGGCGGCATTGGCTTTCGGAGCGGAAATCTTCCGTCAATTGTTTAATAGAACAAATTGGCGATAAAGACATCAACACGGTGACACGCGAAGATGCGTTGATATTTTTCCGGTATTTGAATAATTTTATTATCAGTAACGACCGGACGCCGGGGTGGGGAAACCACCAGCTCGGTCGGTTGCGTAAATTTTTCAACGATTATTTTACCTATATGGGAGTTGCTGATTATAATAGCCCGTTTTCGCGTCTGTCTTTCAAAGATTTTAACATTTCGCGGCCGCCGTTTTCAGTTGCATGGATCCAGCAAAAGATTTTAGCACCTGGCGCGCTAAGCGGGTTGAATGAAGAAGCCCGCCACATTTTGCTCACACTCATAGACACCGGAGCGCGGATGGGTGAGATTTGCAATCTCACGGCGGAAAATATTCATCTCAAAACAGATTATCCATACATTGAAATCAAGCCGAGGCTTGACCCGAACAACCCAAGAGAAATCAAAACGCGCTCGTCGATCCGTTCGATACCATTGATTGGTTTGGCACTCGCGGCCGTTAGCAAACATCCGGATGGTTTTTTTCGGTATAGAGATAAAGAGACAACGCTATCAAATACCTTAAATAAATTTTTTCGGCAAAATCATTTGTTTGAAACAGACAAACACGTGATTTATTCGTTTCGTCATGCGTTCGAGGACCGAATGAAGGTGGCAAACCTGGACAGTGAATTGAGGCGCGCATTGATGGGGCACACAATTGACCGTCCGAAATATGGTTCCGGCGGCAGCATGAGGTGGCGGTGGGAGCAGCTTAAAAAAATCGAAATGCCTTTCGACCCCTCGATTGTTTAAGCTGCCCGCCCCTGGGCGCCCGCTGTTTTAGAGCGGAGCGAGCGCCGGTAAATATCGGCGAAACGTTGTTCGCTATTTTGCATTGCCTTCAATTCGTCTTCAAGGCGATTGTAGATCGGTAGCAAACACTCATATTTTTTGCGGTTCCCAACCATTTTATCGGCAAGAAAATCAAGACAACACTCAAGAGTTGCTGCATCTATTTTTCGGGGAGCCATTTAAATGTCCACTTCAATAGGGTCATCCAGCATTGCTTTTGTCGACTTAAGAACGCCGTTAATGATTTGTTCGTCTGACCAACCGTCAACCCGCTTGACTGCGATGAGAGCTGACAGACACGCACAAAACGTTATACCGACGTCAAGCTTTTTAAGTTTTTTTCGCTGGTCGTCAGTGATGTTTTTTTCAACGTCGATGTTCATTTTTTGCTCCTTACGGTCTGACCGGAAAGCAGTTCAGCCAGCTTTGACTTGTCTTTTTCGTGCGATACGGCATGGACGCGCTCGCCATTGTTTGCATTGTCGTTGACGACGAACATCTCGACATTTTGCCCGAAGACGTGGTAAGTCGGCAGCGCCGCACCTTCCGCGATGTGAGCGACGACTGTTTCATTTTCTGAATCTTGTTCGGCAAAATCCAAGCATTCTTGGTATGTCTCAAACGGTGTTTCGGTAACGAATTTCAGCGGGAAAAACCGACCGGCCATATCTTTGACGACCAGATAGGTTTTGCCGTTCCTGACGATGAAAGATGAAAAGTCTTTTTCTAGAGGGTGACGCAAAAACATAGTTAGATCCTCATTGGCATTAAGACAAAAACAGCATTGTCATTGTCCACCTCTTCAATGCGGGCGGCGTTACCGCTCTCTGAAAGATAAAAAACGACTTTGTCGCTAGCGCAGGCTGTAAGGATTGCCGCAAGAAATCGGGCGTTGAAACCGATTTCAAACGGTGTTTCAGAACTACCGTCTTCCAGAACCACCTCGTCTTCCGCCAGACCTTGGGACATGTCTTTTAGACGCAGGCAAACTTTGCCGTCGAGAAAAGAGAACTTCGTGGCCTGGCTTTTTTCGCTACTCAAAATCAAAACGCGATCAATCGCGGCAAGCAAATCGGCGCGGTTGACGATAAAACCGTTTGTCTTGTCTTGCGGAACAACCCGCTGATAATCGGGGAATGTCCCGTCGATCAATTTTGAGACGATTTTGGTTTCGCCTTGCTCCATGCAGACTTTGGCGTTGGAAAGTGAAATGGTGACCGGTTCGGTGGAAACGAAAAAGCCTTTCACAATCTGCCACAACCCACGCGGCAGGATAACGGGCGGAAGATTTGGAACAGGCGCATCAAGCGGCGTTGTCAGTTCGGCCAGGCTATGCCCGTCGGTCGCAACCGAAACAAGTTTTTCAGGTTGTTCCTCGTTGGCATGCCAGAAAATGCCATTGAGGTAATAACGCGTCTCGTCAGAACTGATTGCGAAAAAGACCTGCCGATTGAGTTGTTCTAGAACATTGCCGGGAAGAGCGAAAGAACAGGCCCAATCATTTGTCGCGTCAAACTCCGGCATGTCATCCACCGGCAGCGTCGAAAGGGTGAACTTGCTGTGCCCGGACCGGAGCAGCATGTTGGAGCCGTCGTGGCTGATGTCGATCGCGGCTTTTTCCGGCAGTTTCCGGACGATTTCTTCCAGCGTCCGAGCCGGAACAGTCGTTGCAATATTTTCCTCGCCGGTTTCACAGGCCAAGGAGGTGGTGATTTGGATAGCCAAATCAGTTGCAGCAAGCTGCAACCGATTGCCAGATGCGGTAAATTTCACATTGCTTAAAATCGGAATGGTGTTGCGCCGCTGAACGGCCTTCGTGACGGCACTTAGAGCGGGCAACAATTCAGCGGCGCAAATCTTCATTATTCCGCTCCTTCCGGTTCTCCGTAGAAAACCGGCAATGCTGTGCTTTCTTTCGCGTATTGAACCGCCTTTTCTATCGCTTCGTGAATAATTAAATCCGCGCGGTAAAGTTGGAAGCGCCAGATGACTGACCCATCTTTTAAGCGGTAGCGCAAGCGTACGGGTATGCGTTTTTTTTCACCGCCCACGAAGGCCGGAATTGACAGATAGAACAGGCCAGGGACGTTGATGTTTTGCCCCGCAGCATCTTTATGGACTTCCTCGAAAATGAGCGAGGCTTCGCCGGATTGCAGTTTAAAGTTGTCACGAACTTTGCTTTCAACGGTGACTTGCAAGCCGCGCGACAGTTCCATCATCTTTGCCGGCGTCGCAATGGTTGTGAAAAAACGATTGGCTGCGTCGTCTATTTCATCTTTGGTCGGGTCTGCAAGGTCAGCAATGCGGTCTTCGATAAAATTTGCCAGTTCTGCTTGTAGGAGCGGCACGTCACTACGGCTGAACCATTTTTTCCATTCGTCGGAAAGGGGGAACTTGTAAATGATTTGATGGTCACAAAAAGCGGCGGTGCTATTTCCTTTGCCATCCTTGCCTGCGGCGGGATGATAATTGATGACGGCGGTCATAGTCGGAGCGGCACAGTCGACCGTTTTTACAAAAATCACCGAATCATCCGTTTCGTGCCGATTGACTAGCTCGATAAAGCTTTCAACTGTTTCAACTGCTGCTTGACCTGTTTTTCTTTCCGGACGTGTGCGGAACGCCTCGAAGAATGATCTTGCGGACGTTGAAAGAGGGTCGCGGCCCTTCATGAAAACAACGGGGACTTCATCCGGAACGCCAACAAGCCCCGCACTATTTTTTATTGTTTCAATCTTAAAACTGGTGGCGTCAGCACCAAGATCGGCGATTGCTTGAACGTCGCTCGGGATGGACACCGTTTCGTTTGTTTCTGTGTTTTCCATTTTTTGGAGGTCCTTTTAAAGAGGTTGGAAGTTAAGCGTTGTCGGCAACGACACGGGGCCCATCGAATAGACCGGCTTGATCGGGGTGTTCAGTGGTGACGGAGCCGTCTTCGGTGACCCAGCGGATGCTTGGGCGACGCGGAAGTTTTGGAACTTTGGTTGAAATTGACGCTTGAAGCGTTGCCACACCGGCTTCCAGCACGATGTCAAGTTTCAGCGTAACATTGCCTTTGATGCGTGCTTTCGGTGCGTTTTCAGAAAGCGAGTTTAACGCGACAAGTGTGTTTGTAAGCTCTGAACTAAGGTCTGTTTTCAGAGCGCCGTCCTCGAGCGTGGCGAGCACGGCCAGTGCGTCTTTCGTTTGTTTCATTGTTCAGGTCCTTGGGAAAAATAAAGGTAAGTTACGTCCGGCGAATATGTCCGCCGGAGTTTTGCCAGAGAGGCGGCATCAGCCAAGAGGGCGCGTTTTGATGCCGCAATAATCTTGGAGCCGAGCGAGATAAGTGAGCTCCGCTTTTGCAGCGCCCCAGATTTTTGGTGCTCCACGCAATGCCGGCACCGGCATTTTCATGAGCGCCGGATCCGATTTGATTTGATCGGGAAAAAACCAATGGCACTCAAGTGCCAACATGCGTCTATCCATTTCGTCTACAACGATCCGCTGGCTGTAATCGGAAGGCCTCGGCAGAAAGGCGGCGGGGTAAATGACATCATCCCACTTTGCTTTTAGACGAGCCAATTGTTCACGAAAAACGGCGCCAAAACATTTTTCTAAGGGCCGCGTAATGTCACCGATGAAAGCCTCGTGGGCATCGTGGAGCAAAAAATGAGCGGCGAGCATGTTGTCGCCCGTTTCAATCGCAAGCGCATCGGCCCCCATGACACAGTGCTGTGCAACTGAATAGCTACCCATGTCGCCATTCAGTCCGCTAAAACGTGCAATGCGGGAAAGTGCCTGGGCAATCATTGCCCAATTGACGTCACTTGCCCGCGGGTTAGCAAGGTCAACCGTGCCGCAAGCAGTAAAACAACTGGTCGCGAGGCGAGCTGAATTTTCAGCCGGTTCGGAAGAAACAAGGGCGAGGCTCATAATACACCTCGCTGTGTTGCAATTTTGGCCGCTTGCGGGGCAAGCTCGGCTATTTCTTTATCAGAAAAGCCGGCAAGAAAAAGCGCGTCGGCGTCGGCTGAACCGGCAACGGCGGCAATTTCGCGCATTTTTTCAGCCATTTCGTTACAACGGGGGCTGATGCCGTTGCCAGCCACACAGACTGGCAGAAAAGAATTATTTGATTCGGAATGGGTGTGCTGCATCGCGTTCTCCTTCATTGAACGGAGAAAACGTAATGCGGTTTTTTACCTAGGTCAACAAAAAAACGCGGTTAATATCACGCGTCAAACGCCGAATAGTTCATTTATTGTCAAAACCCGGTGAATAAATTCCACTTCCCGGACATCAATATTAACCGTTGCAGGTGGGTTAAGTTTTTGCAGAGAAATGGTTTTTGCGGTTCTTTTTTCCAAAATGCCAAGCATGGCTTCTGAGTAAGCGCCTTCTGATTTTTTAAACTGCACAACCACAGAATCACCAATGCGCGGTGGGCGGTCGGGGTGGACAAACAGAATATCGCCGGCTTTGTGCATGGGTGCCATTGAATCACCTTGCACGTAAAGAGCATAAACATTTTTGGCACCGAAGAGCCCGGGCGCCCGGCGAACATAATCAATGACCGCTGCCTCCAGTTGAAAGGCACCGTGAACATGGTTGCCGGCAACAACACCTAGGACCGGCACGTCGAGCGGCATAACATGGTTTGGTGAAGAGGCGGGAGTGTCAAGCGGGTTTGGAATGGTGCGAGGTTGCTGCACAGCATTGGCATTGCTGTCGCCATTTGCCAGCCAATAGGACGTTGTTTCTAGGGCGCTTGCGAGTTTTTCTAGCGTGTCCAATTTAGGGAGAGAGCCGCGTTCAAAAGCCAACCGTAAATAACTGCGATCAAGGCCGGCTTTTTTGGAGGCGCCCTCGGAGGTCAAGCCAAGAGCTGACATCCGCTCTTTGATCCGCTCAAAAATATCTGCATAGTCTTCCTGACTTCTGTTTTCGACAGCGGAAGACGAACCAACACCATTCATGAGCCATTCCGGCGTCGTCTCTAAAGCGGCGGCCAATTTATTTAACGATCTGGTTGTAGGTGAAGATTTTTGACGGAACAGTGTGCGCAAATAATCCCGCGCCATCCCCGCTTTTCGGGACGCACCCTCGAAGGTTAAGCCAAGAGCTTTTAAGCGTTCATTGATGCGATCATAAATTGTTTCTGTCATAATGCGGATTATCTCCCGCTTTTTAAAAAAATGGAATGCGTGTAAAAACCACTTGACAACCTAGAATTTTACCCGCATTTTTTGCGGCATGAGAAATTTACGAAACCAACTCGTCATCGTTTCAGACATTTTCGGCAATGCGCGAGGCATTGGCAGAAAACGCGTTTCGACCATTGTCTTAGGGCAAGGATCGAAACTCGACGCAGTAGCGAATGGTTTCGCAGATGTAACAACGAAGACATGGGAAAAGGCTATGCAATATTATTCAGACAACTGGCCGAAAAACGCGGTCTGGCCTGTTTCAATTGCCCGCCCGACCCCACAGCAGCCAACAAGGAGGCGGTCATGAAAGTTGATGTAAACAATTTGCCCGCGTTGTTCTTTGCAGGCTGCGCGCAAATGTGGAGAGCCGCGAGTTTGGTGTTTCCTCCGGAAGCCCCCAAACGAAGCCCCAGCCCGTTTAATGTCCCCCGCTTCGAGAACGGGCGAAACAGCGGCGACCATGGAGTAGTAAAATGAATGGCTAACATTTTGTAATCCCTCTAATTTTTCACAAAATTAGAAAACCATAAAAAACACGTTCCCACTACGGGAAAAAATTGCGGTTTTTCCCGCCACGGGAAAACTTTGCTCAAAAGGTTAAAACGATGGCTGAAATTAATGAAGCATGGTTTCATCGGCTCAAGGCAGCCCAACGCGATCTTATCAAAACATGCGGTGGCATCGAGCGGTGTGCGGAAATCACCTCGACGTCAAAAAGCCAGGTCGGCCGTTGGAATAATGCGGCCGACAATGATTTGATGTCGCTGGACGTTGTTTATTTGCTGGAAACAGAGTGCAAAATTTTGGCGATCACCGCTGCACTTGCCTCGTTGAACGGCCGCCGCCTTGCCGACCCCGACAAAGTCGAAAAGCAAAACAACGATATCATGACCGGTTTTTCCGAAACGGTGCAGCAAGCCAGCGAATTGATGAACGCTGGAGCGACTGCTTTTGCAGACGGCAGGGTGACGCCGACGGAAGCGATGGCAATGGACCGCGCGGCGGCGGTTTTAGAAGCAAAAGCGGCAAAACTCCGCAACGCATTGGCAGCCGCAAAGGTTGGCACGCTCAAAGTTTTTGACGGAGAAAAAAAGTGAGACAGATAAAACCCGTCGCGCGCGAAGGCTTAAAGCCCGCCAAAATTACCACGGCAATGCCGATTTACAAAGTGCTACCGCTCGACGTTTTGCGCGTCGACGAATGCTATCAGCGCGAACTGAACCAAAAATCTCTCCAGCTGATTAAGAAAATTGTCAACGAATGGAGCTGGAACGCGTTCAAGCCGCTTATTGTGGCGCGGGATGGCGCCTTTTATGACATAATCGACGGGCAACACACGGCGGTCGCTGCTGCCACCCACGGCGGGATACCGGCACTGCCGGCAATGGTGGTTGAAGCCAACACGCAGATTGAGCAAGCTGATTCATTTGCACGGCAGAACCGCGACCGCATACGCGTGTCGCCGTTACAATTGCATTTTGCCGATTTGGCTGCAGGGAAAGACGCTGCGCTGCTTGTGCAGGAAGTCTGCGAGGCGGCCGGCGTTGTTGTTTTGCGATACGCACCGCATGCTTCCAAAGGTGGCGTAGGCTTTGAAGCGGGTCAAACAATATCTGTTCAGGCAATTGACGCGTTGATCAAACGGATCACGGCAAGGGAAGCAATTCGTGTTTTATCGGTTTGCGCACGCGCCCGCTGCAAACCGGTTTCAGCCCTCTACATCCGCGCCGTTGAACGGCTGCTTTTTGACCCCGAATATCGCGGGCAATTCACCGAAGACAAGCTGGTCAAGATTTTGACGAACCATGGGGCGGAGCTTGAAGATGAAGCTTCAAGGTTTGCTGCGGAGCACAGGACAACAAACTGGCGTGCACTGGCTTCGGTCATAAACATGCGCAGCCACCGGCGGCGCGCTTGAAACCATTTTCACCAAAAGGAAGCAGGCAAAATGAAGGTTTTCACAGTCGAAAGCAATTTTTACGAATCAGCACAGATTGAAGCCGAAACAGCCTTGGCAGCAGTCGAAAAATATTGCGAGGACAAAGGCATCGAAAAAGAACTCGCAGATTTTGGCGTTTTTTTCGGTGCGGTGAACGTTTTTGTTTCTGACCCGAACGGAGGCAAAACAGATTTTTACGTCGACCGGAAACAAGACTTCTCCGGCCTTGATATTGGTGAAATAAAACAACCCGCCTGAACCAAAGAACAAGACAACAAAAGGCGGGCAGCATGGTCGCTTATAATTTTCAAGAACAATTTGCACCGGCAATAGAGGCAGGGCTGAAAAGACAAACAACTCGCCCGATGCGCAAAAACCGGCATGCGAAGATTGGCGAAAAGTTGCAGCTTTTTTCCGGTTTGAGGACGAAAGAATGTCGCAAGTTGCTGGCGAAAGAACCGGTTTGCTCGGCTGTTGATGCGATCGAAATTCACCTTTCAAACTGTATACCTGCCGAAATTGAACGGATTGTTATCAACGGACATGAGCTTCCCGATGAAGAAGTAGAGGTTTTTGCAAAGGCGGACGGCTTTCACGGCAATGCAACCCAGACAGCGCGCGACGAGATGGCAGTTTTCTTTCAACGCTTTTATGGCGGCGGCGTTTTTCGCGGCCGAGTTATTCATTGGTAGAGCGGAGGCGGCAAAATGAAAAATGATTTTATCATCGCGCGGCAATGCGAAAAGATTGAAGAATTGGAAGAGCAAGTTCGGCAGCTTAAAAAGCTTCTCGTCCCCGTTTTTATTACGCCCATAGAATGGGGCCTCACGCGCAAAGAAAAAGCTTTGTTTTGTATGCTGCTAAAGCGTGATCTTGTCAGCAGAGACATGTTAGATGCCGCGGCGATTACGGGGACAAGTATTAGCCCGAAGTATTGCGATGTCATACTTTATTTTTTGCGAAAAAAATTAAAAAAATTCGGCGTTCAAATCAAAACAGAATGGGGGGTCGGTTGGCGTTTGGTTGATCGAAAAAATTGGCAAAAGAGGCTTGCAGAGGCGGAGGCAGCGGAATGACAAGAGGAGAAATGTGTTTTCTGACGGCCTTTACCGTTTTGCTTTATTTTATTCTGCAGCCGGTCATTAAAACGGATGAAATCATTTCCACGTTTTTGATCTTTTCTTTGACGTGCGCGATATCTATCGGCGCGAACATTTGGTTGTGCGTCCGCTTACCAATCAAAAATCCAGATTGGAAAAAAGTAGTTTTGGACTATTACGGCATAAAACGGGAGTGCGTAGCAGATTCATTTTTGGCAAGTTGTATGGTCGCAGCTATCGCCATTGTTGTTGCAGATTATCAAATAAAGCCGACCAATATAAACAACGCGCAAAATTTAGCGGAAATCTGGTTAGACCATTTTTTTCGATTTTATTGTTTTGCCACGGTCGTTTTTATTCTTCACCCAACGATAAGAAGCATCACAACTGTTTATTTCCTTTTTCAGTTCAACCGACAAGTTATAGCGGAAGAGGCTTCAGGCAAAATCCAGGAGACTGCGGAATGGCACGAGTAAGATCCGCGAAAGGGTTGTTCCGTGCAACGGGCAAAAAGCCAAAACCGGTTAGCATGGATTTTGGTGACGAAGGCGAAAGTGTCGAGATGTCCGACGGGCTCCCGCGCGAAAAGGATGACTTTTACCCGACACCTCCGGAACCGACCCGCGCTTTTTTGAAGGCCGAAATAGACCGGCTGAAAGAGTTTGAAAAAATATGGGAACCGGCGGCCGGCGACGGAGCAATGATCCGCGAGTTTGAGCGCGCGGGGTTGCAAGCCTATGCGTCAGATTTTGTCGACAGAGGCTGCGGCGCGGAAATCAAATCGTTCTACGATTATAAAGAACCGCTCGCACCCGCAATTGTTACCAATCCCCCATTCAAGGAATGCAACTCAAATAGCGGCTGGGTAAGGCACGCGCTTGAAACGTTGAAAGTCAACTACATGGCGTTGCTTTTGCCGCTCAATTGGATCGGTGGCAATAAGGATCGGTTGCGGCTTTGGTCAGAGCACAGCCCCAGCCGCGTGCATGTAATGCGGTGGCGAATTGATTTTACACACCAAGGCAACCCGCCTGTTTTTTATGCCTGGTATGTATGGGACCAAAAAGCAAAAGGCCCGACCATTTTACAAACCGTCGACCAAGGTGACGACATCAATCAGGCAAACCTTTTCCAAAAGCACGAGGCGGCAGCATGAAAAACATCTGGCCTTTTCACACCAACAACGCAGCGGAAAAAGTGATGCTGGTTCATGGTTACGAGCCGCTCGGCGACGTTCAAATGTTTGAACGGTTCTGGTTGCTCGTTGAATATCGCGGCAAGCGCCGCGTCGTTGAAAAAATGACTGGAGCAATTGTCGAGCGGCAGTTGAAGACCCAAGACATGAGCATTGCCGCCCGCGTTCGCGCTTGGCAATTGGGCGGCGATATTTGTGACGACCTTTGCCTGGACCTCAAACGCTTTGACAAAGAAATAGCAGATGAGGCGGCCAGGACATGACTAAAACGACGTTTGGCGCGCTCAATTCATTCAACTGGGAAAAAGTCTACACGTGCCCACCGGTAATACAGAAAGAAGCTGTTTTGCTGTTGCTCGAAAATGGGTTGAAGAAAGCCGAAATCATGAAAAAGACGAAACTTTTTCGAGATGAATATAACGCGCTTTTTGATGGCTCGTTGCCGCTTTACAAATTGGAGGACGACGAATGACCAATGCTGCGCTTGATGATTTTGTAGCGGCGGCAAAGGCTGTCACGATTGGTGAATGTCTATCGCTTCTCCACCTGCCGGCACCAAAAGGCGGGCGTGGCGAATATATGGGGCCATGTCCGCAATGTGGCGGCCGCGACCGTTTTTCTTTTAACACAATTAAAAATGTTTGGAATTGCCGGGGTTGCGCCGTTGGCGGGCACAGCGCGCTCGGCTTGGCGGGGCATGTTTTAGGTCTCAATTTGTCAAGCCAAGAAGGCTATTTGGCGGCTTGTTCGGCGGTCTTGGGTAGACCGATACCAGGGCAAACGGAAACGGAAACCGAAGAGCAGCGGAAGTCGCGGGAACAACGCGCGGCAGCATTGGCAAAAAAAGCACAAGAAGCCGATGAAAAACGACAGAAACTTGCAGAAAAATTCCGCATGATCGAGCGGCGCAAAGCGGCTGAAAAATGGCGGCGCGGCTATAGCCCGAACAACCTGACCCTTCGCGAATATTTTGAAGGCAGGATTGGCGGTTTTCCAAAAAATACATTTCTTGGATTGCTCGAGCATGAAAAATATTACGACGCCGGCGAGCCAATTTATACGGGCGATGCAATGGTCGCGCCATTTGTTGATGAAACAGGCAGCGTTATCGGTTGCCATTTGACATGGCTTGATCGAAACAACCCGCCCAAATACCGCCCGAACATTGTTGGCAAAAGCGGAGACAAATTGCCGACGAAAAAAATGCGCGGCAGCAAAAAAGGCGGTCTTATTCCGCTTGTCGGTTTCATTGAAAATCAAGGGCGGATATTGCCCGCACCTGACCGACGCCGGATGGTGGTGGCGGAAGGTATAGAAAATGTTGCGGCCGTTTGCTTGGCGGAGCTTAACAGGCAAGACACAATCTATGCCGCCGCCGGCGACCTCGGCAATTTGGCAGGGCCGGCAGATCCGAAAAGCCGGTTTATTCACCCGGCAAAAGCAGGTGAGGACAAAAACGGACACCGCCGTCCTGTTTATGTTGCGGGTCCCGTGCCACTTTTTAGAAAAGGCCAAAATGATTCAATTTTTGTTCCGGCGGACATAACAGAGCTTGTTTTTATTGCCGACAGTGACAGCGAACAAATCATGACAGCGGCAGCGATGGCTCGCGCGGAGGCACGTTTTAAAAAAGCGGGGCGGAAAATAATCGTCACATGGCCGCCGCGTGGCTTGGACGTAGCCGACATGATGCAGCAGGGGCAGAACAATGGCTGAAAAAAAAGTTCCGGAAGCGGTCAAGAAAATGCTTGAAGCGGCGGCTTTACAGCAAGCGGCTGTTGCCGGCAAAAACCCGCACCCCTTTGCAGGCGGAGAAGAGGATGGCGAAAATAGCGACCCGCAAAAGCTGCTTGAAGAGTGCGCCAATGAACCGGAAACGGATATCGGCAATGGGCGCCGCTTTTTGTGCAGATATGGCAAGAGAGTTTTACATGTCGCGCGCATTGGTTGGCATGGGTACGATGGCAAGCGTTGGAAAGAAGATGAGGATGGCTCTGTCGTGCGGCCGCTTGCGCAAAAAACGGCTGAAATGATCGATGACGAGGCGCGGCTCTTAACCGCAACGGAAGAAGACCAAAAGCTGATTGACGCCGGCAAAGCGGCAAAACTTGAGCGAAAAAAAATGGGTACGCCCAAAAAGGATTGGTCTGACGAAAAACTTTCCCGTTACATGGCTTTGGAAGACGTCGTTTCGAACGGAGAAGACGCGCTCAAGCGCACAAATGGCTTGAAATCGTCACGACACAGGCATGCAAAATCTTCGGCAGGCACGTCTAAAATCAACAATATGATGACGGAAGCACTGCCACACGTAGCAAAAGTCGTAACGGATATGAACGCGGACTTATTCGCCTTCAACTGTGCCACCGGAACGCTGCATTTCAAGCGGGCGGAGGATGAAGAATCAGAACCGGACGATCCGCGCTTTGTCTGGCGCGAAGAGCTTTCAGAGCACAATTCAGCCGAGTTTATATCGAAGCTCGCACCGACGGATTTTGACAAAACAAAAACCGCGCCGGAATGGGCAAAATTTTTGGCAACGGTTCAGCCGGACGTTGAAATTCGAAGCTTTTTGAAGCGTTTCATGGGCTATTGCCTGACCGGTTTAACGGTCGAGCAATGCTTGCTTTTCTTTTATGGTGCCGGCCGGAACGGAAAGTCGACCTTTTTAGACACAATTGGAACAGTGATCGGTGATTATGCCGTTACGCTATCGATCGACAGTTTTGCAGGCGAAAGCCGTCGCGGCGGTTCGGAAGCGACGCCTGATCTTGCCCGCTTACCAGGTGCACGGCTTGTTGCAGCGTCCGAGCCGGAAATGGGCGTTCGGTTAAAAGATGCGCTCATAAAAAGTTTGACGGGCGGTGAAGTGATACCAGTGCGCCGTCTGCATGAAGATTTTTTCGAAGTACACCCGCAATTTAAAATCATCCTTTCCGGAAACCACAAGCCGCGCATTGACGATACGTCAGACGGCATTTGGCGGCGCGTCTTTCTGGTCCCTTGGGAAGTGCAGATCCCAAAAGAAAACGTTGATCGAGCATTGCCGGAAAAATTGAAAGCAGAACGCGAAGGCATTCTGGCGTGGATGGTAGAAGGCTGCCTTGACTATTTGAACTATGGCCTCAACCCGCCTGAAAAGGTTCTGGCGGCGACGAAAGAATATAGGGAGGATAGCGACCCGATTGGCGCGTTCATTCGGGCTGCTTGCATTGTGACGGGTTCCGAAAATGAACAGGCAACGCCTGGCGACTTGTTTATTGCCTATTCCAATTGGGCGGGAAAAGAAGGCGCGGCCGAGTTCCGGCAGGCAACGTTTTCCCGCCGTTTTCCCGATTACACACGCATGTCGTGGAAGTCGCCAGACAGCACGATGCGGCAATTCTGGAAAGCGAAATCGGGAACGACCGTTTACAAAGGTATTCGCATCAAACCCGAGTTTTCAACGCAGCCGTCGGAGACTTGGAGCAAATGATGTTTTTTCCTTTCCCTTTTTGTTTTTTCGCGCGCTTGCAAGCAATTTTGATGCCCAACGCGCCCTTATTCGCGAAAAAATGGGAAGCGAGGGAAGCTTCTGGAAGTTTTGCAGTTTTGCGCCCCTTCAAAAGGGTGTGGGAAATCAACGGTTTATGCCGCTAGGGGCGCTAGGGACGCAATCTCGCGGGTTATGCGTGTGAAAGGACAAAACAAAAATGAATGGTTTTGTTCCATGTATGGCGGCGTTTTTGCATCCCTTGCGCCCCTTGCGCCCCTTGTCTTGTGTTTTTTCTTTTATTTTCAAAACGATAGAAGAAACAAGAAAAAGGGAATGAAGGGCAGGTAGAACAGAATTTGGGCAGATAAAGAAAAAATGGAATAAAAATGAAAAAAATTAAGATTGAAAAACTTTTGGAGTGGGCTTTGTTGTATGAACTTTCAAAAGGCGGCGGAGAAGATGGCATTGCAAGCCCGCGTTCGGCGTGGGCGTTGATGGAACATGTTGGAACGCTTGGCGTGCATATCGACCTGACACGGGGGCGTCAGGATTTGCCAATGTGTTTCGAACAAGGCGAACCGCATCCCGACGCAGTAAAAGTCGGAGAGGCAATCAAAAACCTTAAAACCCGTGATTTTTCCTGCCCGGAAGTCACGTTCGAAATGTTGCCATTGGAAGATTGGACGGAAGAAGCGAAAGAATTAGCCCGCCCCGATTTTGAAAACGTCTTGGGTCGGTGGCATAAATGCTCAAGAAAAGACCAAGCAAAGGCGGTCATAGCCCTTGTGATCTCTTGCGCGATTTTAAAAAAACAGCCGGAATGCATTTTTTTAAAACCAAAAATCGAAGTCATTGACACAGGCAGCAAACAATCAGGCTGGTACGTAAAACAAACTCGCATCGATTCATTCGGGCGAGCTGTAGAGATAGAGGTAGACGGGTTCAACCGAAAAACGAAAAGATTATTGGCGGGAGCATATCAGAAACGTAAGCTTGTTCCATCGCAGAAAACAAAGGTTGCGGAGTGGTTGGATAGGTATGTCTGGGAGAAAGCAGTAAAATTTTTATTTGATGATTTGGTTGGCACACTTTCTGATTTTGAGCTGATTCGTGCGTAAATCAGAAAAAATCCGAAAATAATTATGACGAAAAAACAAACGGTTACGTATATTTTTGGACAATTTCAAAAAAAGAAACTTGACTGCGCTAAAAATTTGACATACGAAAAAGACACTGGAAAAGGTCCAGAGAGATAACCCCGCCCGCAAGCGGGGTTTTTTATTGGGGAAAACAACATGCCGCTAACAATGACATGGGCTGACATCGAAGGTTTCGAGAAGTTCAGCAAAGTCATGAAGAACATGGACAAGAATGTTCAAAAAGCGGCGGTCCATGCGTTGAACCGCACAGGTGATTCAGCGCGGGGGCAAGTTCGGAAAACTTTGGCAAAACAGACAGGTCTGAAGCAAAAGGTATTGCAAAAAGCTTTGAAGACGAACAAAGCAAAAACCGGACGATTATCGTACGAGATTTTTTCAAAGGGCGGCGATATTGCCTTGAAGTTCTTTGCGCCACGTGAAACACGCGGCGGGGTTTCTGCCAATCCATTCGGACAACGAAAAGTATTTGCATCGACTTTTATGAAGGGCGGTTTGTTTCCAAACCGGCATGGAAATGTTTTCCACGGGCACGTTGTTGCTCGCAAAGGGGGCGACCGGTTTCCGATCAGGGTTATTAAGTCCGGCGTCGTCATTCCGAACGAAATGGTTAAGGGCGCGAGCCAAGCCGCTTTTGAAAAGGCAGTGAAGGAAGTTCTGCCAAAACGCATGGAGCACGAACTCCAACGGTTGGGTCTGTAAGCCCCTCCAAAGGAGGCCTTATAAGGCTACACAGCAAGCAGAACGGCGGCAAGTTATCAGGTTTTTTGTGAATATTATCAATCATTTAGACAATATTCATTAAACACCACCCCCCCATTAGGTACCTTACAACCGGCCCATCACCCCCACGGCACGGGGAGCCCCGAGATTTTGCTAGTAGATCGGAAAAAAAGCGGTACACGCTGCACACGTGTGTTTACACACATTGCACAGTTTTTGACGGATAAGACGAATGGAAGAGTGGCTTTCAATTTCAGAGGCGGCGCGGCGGCTGACCGCGGCTGGTGATAAGATTGAGCGGTCAAGCCTTTCCAGATATGTCGCGCAACATGCCGAGGCATTACCGCAACGGCAAGAGGGGCGCGAAAAACAAGTTGAATTTGGAGCGCTTCTCCAGCACAGGAAAGAAAATATCAGAATTGTGCCGCAGCCGGTTGTTCAGAAGCGGACGCAATTTGTTGGCACTCAAGCCGATGGAGCTGCAAGAAAAGCACAAGCGGACGCAGAGCTACGCGAGATGGACCTTGCGGAGCGGCGCAAAATTTTAACGAGAACGGCGGAGGTTGACCGTGCGGGGCGTGACGCCATCGCGTTGGTGCAAAGCGCATTTGAACGAACGGTGGAAACCGTCGCTGCCGATGTCTCACTAAAGTACAACTGGGATGAACGGACAGCCCGATCAGTTTTGAAACGTTTTGCCCGTCTTGGCCTGGAAAGTTTTAATCAGACAATTCTCGACCGGCTGGATTCAATGAAGCCAGAACCGGGCGAGTTGGAGGTCCCGGAAGAGAGCTGAAGCAACAGCGCGAGAATAAGGATCGACGATTCAAAATGGAAAATACGGATCACTTTATTCTGCCAAGCGGCGCAAAGGTTCTCTTTCGGGCGCTTGCGGCCGCAAGTAAGAAGGTTGAGGAGCTGTCCATCTCGGAATATGCGGATAGATATCGCATTGTTTCGCCTGAAAGCGGCTCGCCGTGGCCCGGACCGTTTAAAACGTCGAGGGTTCCATATTTGCGAGAACCGCAAGATTGCCTTCACCCCGATCATCCGGCACGACGGGTAACAGCAAAATGGGCGGCACAGCTTGGCAAAACGACGGTGATGGAAAACTGGTTTTGTTTCGTTGTCGATTGCGCACCAGGCTCAATGATGATTGTTTTGCCGACGCTCGATGAAGCAACGAAATTCAACCGGATAAAGCTTGGTCCCACAATCGAAGCAACGCCGCGCATCGCCCACAAGGTGTTGCCGGTCAACAGCCGCGACGAACAAGGCTCGACCACTGCTTTTAAAAAGTTTGCCGGCGGATTTTGCCAGATTGTCAACGCTGGTTCTTCAAAAGGCCTGCAGATGGTGTCGATCAAAAATCTGGCGATGGATGAAGTGACCGGCTACCCGCTTGATGTCGATGGTCGCGGAAGCCCGCGAGATCAGGCACGTGCACGGCAAAAGGCTTACGGAGATTTTGCCAAAGAATGGCAGGGTTCGACCCCAGGTATTGTTGGAGAATGTGCAATCACGGCAGATTTTGAAGCGGGCGATCAGAGATATTATTACGTGCCCTGCCCACACTGCGGCGGATTTCAGGCGCTTGAATTCGACCACATGTCGGGGCCCGATGACAAACACACGTCGGCATATTTTACATGCATCGGTTGCGGCGGCACAATTAAAGATGGTCACAAGCGTGACATGCTGCTCGGTGGCATTTGGATTGCGCGGCACGTTCGGAAGGGTGAAAAACCTGTTCCAAAATTTATCGCGGCGGAGGATATCGCTAAATATGTATGCGCGCCGTGCGAAGGACGGTGTGCAGGTTTGCAGCCGAGCTACCAGCTTTGGGCGGCATATGCACCGCGTGAACGTTGGTCTGACATCTGGACCAGATGGGTTGAAGCGCAAGACAACACGCAAAAAATGCGCGTGTTTTATCAGCAGGATCTGGCTTTGGCTTATGACCCCGGCGGCGCAGAAGTTGACTGGGAAAAGCTTGTCGAGGCAGCAACCCGTTCCAACGATCAATCTCGCGTTGTGCCGGCAGATGCCGGATTGTTGGTTTCGGCGGCGGACGTGCAGGGTTACGGGATCAAATGGGCGGTTTATGCAATTGGTCCAGGCGGGCAACGATGGCTTATTGACCGTGAAGTTTTTGAAGGGCCGCCAGATCAATCGGATGAACCGTGGATCGCTTTGTCGGATGCGCTGGAACGACAATATCCAACAGCCGGCGACAAGTTGAAAAGCATTGACCTTTCCGGCGTCGATTCAGGTTTTGCGACCTATCGCGTCTATCGGTTTTGCTCCTCGCGGCCGAAGGTTTTCGCGTTGGATGGACGAGCCGCGCATGGGCTTCCATGGCTTGGCACGCCGTCAAAGCGAGACATTCGCGACCATAACAAACGCTTGATTGCGAAGGCACAACTTTATCCAGTTGGAAACTATGATGTAAAAACGGAATTGGTGGCGTCTCTTGCCAATTTCATTCAAGGTCCGGACAGTAAAGGAATGTGGCCGACAAATACATTTCATTTGCCACCGGATCTTTGTGACGATGCGTTGGCGCAAGAATTAACGGCTGAACGGCTGGTTGACCCTGACGAAGAGGCACGGGCATCAGTCAATCGGCACACAAAAAACCTCATAAGTGCGCGCGCGCCGAGGCAATGGAAAAAGATCATCGGGCGGAAGAACGACTGGTTCGATACGTCTGTTTATGCCTTTGCGCTGGGCTGGTTTTTGGAACGGAAAAACCGGCTCACCAAAGAGAAATGGCACGATTTGCTCATAGATGTTCATGGCAAAATCGCGGAGCCGGATCTGTTCAACGCCGGTTTTGAAGGTCCGTTTGAAAAGAAAAAGACGCAGGAAAAAGTCGGACAGAAATCGCTGTCCGAATTGGCTGCGTTGTTAAACAGGTAATGATCCGGTTTTTGATAAGTGACGGTGGAAAATGGCTGCAAAAATTAAAAATGTTAGGCGGTTTTCTGCAAACAAGCGCAACAGTAAACCGACCAGATTGTCGAATAAGCGACCAAAAATATCGGCTGGCTATTTGCGCGGCGAACTGGGTGCAGCATTAGGCGGCACGGTTTTATTTGGCACCGGTTTTTCCGCGCTGCGCGATCGTGCGGATGATGTGCGCGCGGCGTATATCAAAGCGAACAGTCGCGCCAACGATGCAGCGCTCAACAGCGGCTGGATTGCTGGTGTCATAGAAACAATTGTGACATTGATGATCGGAACGGGTCTTCGGCTGAACGCCAAACCAGACATGTCATTTTTGGGGTGGGACGAAAAACAAGCGGCAGATTGGGCGCGGCACGTCGAAAAACGGTGGGAGCTTTGGGCATCCCAAGCTTATGAAGTCGATGTTGCCGGCCGGTTTACTATGGCGCAGCTTGAAGCAGCGGCAATCCGACAGTGGTTTGCAACCGGCGAAATTGTTGGCCGAATTGTTGAGCTGCCGCGTCATGGGGCTCAAACGTGCACGAAGGTACAACTCATCCCCTCGCATTGGCTATCGCAGGAAACGACGCCGGACAACCGGCTTTTTCAAGGCGTTTATCAAGATGAATATGGGCTCGCTGCCGGTTACCTTTTTGAATTCAAAACCGGTTCATCGGAAGTACGGACAAAAAAGTACTATCCAGCACGGGATGCTTATGGACGACCACGGGTTTTTCACATTTTTGATGGTGCAGCAGGACAAGTGCGCGGGATTACGCCACTCGCGCCAGCCCTAAAAATAGTGCGGCAATATGGGGAGCTTGCCGACGCAACATTAACCGCATCCATGATACATGCGGTTTTTGCCGCAACAATTGAAAGTGATTATCCAACCGACGAGGTTATGTCCGCACTGGAGAGTGAGGCAGAAGAAAATAAGAAAACGCCGTTTTTGCAATATCTTACGCGCAAGACGGAATATTACGACAAAGTTAATATCGATTTGGCGAACCATGGCAAAATTGCACATCTCCTTCAAGGCGAAAAGCTGCAATTGCATTCGAGCGGGCAGCCAAATTCGACATATGAAGCTTTCGCTAATTTTTTACTAAGAGAAATTGCCGCTTGTTTGGGTGTTATGCCCTCGGATCTGACGGGCGATTTCCGCGGCGACACATATTCGTCCGTGCGGATGGGCATAGCCAAAAAATGGCCTCTTATGGAATACCGGCGGCGAATAATCCCCGGACGATTTGCCCAAACAGTTTACGAGGCATGGCTTGAAGAAGAAATCGATGCTGGTCGCATCGAATTACCGGGGGGCATCGACACGTTTGTTGCCAATCGCTCTTCATTGGTGCGGGGCGACTGGCGAGGGCCAGCCAAACCGCAAGCTGACGATCTGAAAGCCGCGAAGGCTTATCAAACGTTGATGCAGCTCGGCGTGGTTTCCCAAGAGATGGTTTGCAACGATTTGGGCGTTGACCATGAAGATGTTCACGAACAGCTCGCACGCGAAAAAATCAGCCGCGCGGCAAAAGGTCTGCCGGAGCCGGTGCTCGGCCAAAACATAGCGGCACAACCGGAAGAAAAAGAGGAATGAGATGGCGTCTATTTTTGATGGCATAGATATGGCGGACCCATGCGCCGTCTATCCGATTTTGGAGGCAGCCTATTACAGGCTGCTCGCTGGCGAAAATGTTGTTCGCAGTAAATTCGGCGACGAAGAAATGCAATTTTCAATCGCCGACGCGAAAGTGCTCGAAAAAAAGATTGCCGATTTGAAGGTGCAGTGCCGTGCGAAGAACAGCGGACGGACTGCCCGGCGGCACGCAATCCGGTGCGGGTGGAGGTGACAGAGGAAGATGGATAGCACATTTAAAATTATTGATTTGGTTGTTAATCGCCCGCTTCTCATCACGCCAGAAAAAGCAGCGGCCATTTATGGCGTGGTTACCGACCACAGCAAAACGCGTTTAAATCCGCTAGATGGAGAACCTATCAAACGCGATTCAACAGGGCGCGTCGCAGGAAAACCCTACCAACTCATCGACGGGAAGATCGCTGTCATTTCAGTCGTTGGAACATTGGTCAATCGCGGTGGATGGATTGGTGCTCAATGCGGTGTGATTTCTTACGAAGGCATAGAAAAGCAGATCAAAACCGCCACGGATGACGACCAAGTCGAGGCGGTCATTTTTGATTTTGATTCACCTGGCGGCGAAGCAACGGGCTGTTTCGAATTGGCTGAACAAATACGTGGCCTCACGGCAAAAAAACAAACGGTTGCGTTTGTTAACGGGATGGCTTGCTCGGCCGCTTATGCGCTGGCTTCGGCAGCGGGCGAAATTGTTGTGACGCCTTCAGCATCAATCGGGTCGATCGGTGTCTTATGCATGCATGTTGATTATAGCCGTCAATATGACGCTGAAGGGATTACACCAACTTATATTTTCGCCGGCAAGCATAAAGTAGACGGCAACCCGACCGAGCCGCTTAAAGATGCCGCGCGCGCGAGTTTGCAGGAAAAAGTCAACACATTTTACGACGACTTTTTGGCAACAGTTGCCAAAGGTCGAGGCAAGCGTTTTCCGGCGGCGGCGGCAAGGAAGACGGAAGCACAGGTGTTCTTGGGCAAAGAAGCTGTCGGATTGGGGCTAGCGGACCGCGTGGACACATTCGACAAAGTGGTTGTTTCGCTTACGCGGACAACAGATCGAACAATCTTAAAAAACAGGCAAGGAGTGACGAGAATGGAAGCAGATGATAGTGCGGCGGCACAAGCCGTTGAGGGTGTAAAAAAAGACACTGGCAAGGCAATTGCAGAAGCCAAGGCTGAAGGCGAAAGCATTGGCGCGAAGGCTGCATATGAGCGGTTGAACACAATCGTTTCATCCGAAAAAATCTCGCAGGATGCAGGCCGATTGAAGGCAGCCGTGGATCTTGCGATCAAATCGCAAAATATGAGCGCGGAAGACGTGATTGCTTTTGTGACAAACAATGTCACAGAGGCAAAAGCACAATCGTCGGCATCACTTGCAAGCCGGTTAAGCGTGGCAAAAGACGACCCGCTCCTGACCGCCGCCGAGGTACCCTCGGCAAAAGTTGGTCCTTTGACGGCAAAAGCTCGGGAAATGGCGAAGATCAAAAGCAAAAGTTTTGGAGAAAACCATGTCGGTTGAAAAGGTTGAAGTTTACGAGAATTTTTCGTTCGGAGGCGAAGAGGCAATGCCGGTTCGTGTAGCAGCCGGCGATTATAAGCGGGGCGAAATTTTGGGCCGCGTCGGGAATGTTTATGGAAAGCTCAATATTGAAAACGCAGTGCCCGCCGCAATCATGCCCTTTGATCTAACTATCACAGCAGAGACTGTGAAATCTGTCTATGTTTCGGGAAATTTTAACGAAATCCGTTTGGATTTTGGTGGCAAGGATGTTGAGACTGTGAAAACGGCTTTGCGTGATGGTGGTATTTTTGTGCGGAAATGGAGCGCTGAAAATAATGAATGATATTGCAACAACAATCGACTTGCTTGGCGCGTTGGAAACGATCATTCCGGCTCCAAGCTTTTTTCTTGATCGGTATTTTAAAGGCAACAACAAGCTTTCGACAAGAGCTGAAATCAGTTTTGATGAGGTTTTTAATGGATTACCTTACATGGCGCCATTAGTCTCACCAGACCTGCCGGGTAAGCCTAATTCTCGCGCCGGATATCATGCAAAGACATTCGTGCCCGCGTATGTAAAACCGATTGACACGATTAAACCGTCGGAACTTTTGGTTCGCCGTCCTGGTGAAGCATTTGGCGGCGACCGGTCGCCGGAGGAACGTTTACAGGAAGATATTGTCAATAAACTTGCCAAACAAAAAAATGAAATTTGGACGCGAATTGAGTTTATGGCAGCCCAAACACTGATTGATGGTAAAATCAAAATGGAAGGGGAAGACTACCCTACCCAAGTGGTCGATTTTAACAGGTCAGAAGACAATACAGTGGTGATTTCTGATCCCGCGCAAGTGTGGTCGAACAAATCGGCGAATATTGCTGCGCAGATGGAAAAATTTTCGAATCAAATCTTGGAAAAAACCGGGTATGCAGGGACCGACGTCATCATGACTCCGAGCGTTTGGGAAGCTTTCCAAAACAACGATGGTGTTTTGCGAGCTGCAGAATTGAGACGCGGCATTACCAATGTTCCGTTTTTGGAACCGCAAGCAGCGACAGCTATCGGCGCGCAATTTAAAGGCATGTTCGGCAGTTTTTCAATTTTTGTTTACGCCCGGCCCTTTAAGGAACAGGATGGCAAAATTGTTTCTGTTCTCGGTGATGGCGATGTTCTGTTTGTTGCACCGCCGGACCAGAACGGCAATGGCGGCGTCGAAGGCATTAAAGCTTTCGGTGCGATTCAGGATTTGAGTGCGCTTTATCCGACCGACTTTTTTGCGAAAGCTTGGGAAGAACAAAATCCGGGCAGAATGCAGCTCATGACGCAATCAGCTCCGTTAATGATCCCAGGGCGGCCGAATGCGACCTTGAAAGCGACGGTGATCAAATGAAGTACATTGCGACGAAACGTATACAATCATCGGGCGGCGTTATCGCCCCCGGTGAAATTTTAGGGAAAAAGTTGCCTGCCGAGGAAATCAACTTTCTTCTAAATTCCGGCGCGTTAGGTCCGGCGGAAGATGTCGTAGAGACGGTGCCGCCGCCGAACAAAGCACAGAAAAACGCGGGACAGTCAAAAACACAGACAACGCCGAAACAAAAGCCACCGGCTCAAACGCAGACCGATGCTGACGATGACGAAACGGCAGACGAGGAAGAGAACGAAGAAGTGGCAGAAACCGCACCGGAGCTTCCGGTTGTTCCTGCTGCTGAACCGGTCGGAGATGCCTCGGAAGAAAGAGGAGCAGGTAATGGCAAGTCTGGACAAGGTTCGGGAAATAACGACAAAAAGCAATGACAAGTATTTTGCCGAAAAAATCATGATAAGTTTTTTCTCGAACGGCGCCGTTGATAAAACCCGCGAAAAAATAGAAATAGAGGCGATTTTAACGATCGGCAACGAAACAGCAAAAAAACCGGATGGCGGAATGACTGGCGGTGTTTGGCACGTGCCCGTCACCGCCGCTCCAACAAAACTCGCGATTGATCGGAAGAAATACCCAAACCTTACACTTCGCCGCGGGGACAAGGTTCAGGCCGTGTCGCGCGTCGGAAAGCCATGGTTCACCGTGGCAACAGTTGCTGATCGCGGTCTTAATCGCCTTTACGCGACATTAAACGAAGGTTGAAAAATGAGCTTTGCACGTTTGGCTTTAAGACTGTCCGCAGTCGAAGCACTGAAAGGAAAAACCGGCGTGGGCGACGCTGTCTTCAACAGCAGAAACGGCGCGTTGGACGTTTCAGTTGGCGGTTTGACAACGCAGGAAGACAAACCATTTATCGCGGTTTTTACGGAGACCTCGATCGACAAAGATTCGGCGGAGCAAGCACTCCGCACGAATAAGAACCTTGATATTGTTTTTGAATATGCCGTCACCCAGTCGATGTCTACCAAGAACGACGATGGGGAAGCTGTTATTATGCCGTATATTCCAGCGACGGATGAAGGCATGGAACTTTTTCTCGACACGATTGGATCGGATATCGTGGCGGCTTTATCCGACGACACCAATGAATGGGCGGATGTGTGGCGAAGCTTGCGGGGGACCGTTGTTGAAGTTGAACGCCGAAGAGTAAGTAGCGAGATGAACAATGTTTCGCTTGCCGCGCAACAATTGCGCATTCGGGTTGATGCATTACCCGATCCGGTTCGCGGCGAAAATTTAAGGGACGGTAGCACCTGGGCAAAGTTTATCAGTCTGCTCAAAAAAACAGATAAGCCGCTGGCTGATTTTTTTGCCGAATGGTTTGATGAAGAAAAACCCGCTCAAGCGTCCCGCCGTTTTGGGCTGACACTGGCAGAAGCACGAGCTTTAATGGCTGATTAAAATGGCACGGTTGGAAGACATTATTATCAATATTCAAAACAGGCTTTCAGAGCTTGAGCGCCGCCGGCGAAATGCGAAAAGAACCGGAACGATCGACGAGGTCGACACAAAAAAAGGTTTGGCACGCGTTACGCTTGTCGACGATGGCGATAAAAAATTCAAAACAGGCTGGCTTCCGTGGAAAGAAATTGCCGCCGGAATGACATCAACACATATCCCGCCAGTCGTCGGGCAGCAGGTCGATGTTTTATCGGAAAATGGCGATTTGACCGATGGTGTGATTGATTTTTCCATCCATTCGAACGCCAACAAACGCCCGCACGATGGACCACAAGCGGTGATTGTGCACGGCAATACGCGCATCACGTTGGATGAGGGAACCACGCAAATAGAGACCTCGGATGTTGTGACGATCAACGTGCCAAAAACACACATCACGGGCGACTTGGAAATCGATGGAAATTTTCTGACGAAAGGCAACGGAGAAACACGCGGCAGCGTTGATTTCAAAGGCGGTTACGTACGGCATAATGGTAAAAACATTGGCGACACCCATAAACATACAGGCGTAAAATCGGGCGGCGACGTTTCGAGCGTGCCGGAATAAAAGAGAAAGGTTAAAAAATGAAAGTCATTGTTAAAAAACCAGGTTGGTATGGTGGCCAATTTTACGATCAATCTTCACACGAACAGGAAATGCCAGATGGCGTTGCCAAACAATTCTTGCCGCCATTTGGCGACCAGTTGGAACCGGCACGCGCAACCAAACAACTAGCCAAAGCGGCTGACGCAGTGACTTCCACGAAAACGTCCGACAAGGGGTAAAGATGAGCGGGTTAGGTTTCGATCGGCAAAGCGGCAAAACGCTTGATGGCTTTGCCGATGTCGAACAGTCGCTTGCCGTTATTTTTTCGACGCCATTAAACTCGCGCGTGATGCGTCGTGACTTTGGCTGCGAGCTTTTCGACCTGATTGACCGGCCGATAAGTGACAAAGTTATTCTGGCAGCTCAAGCAGCCGTGGTTTGTGCCTGTTCCAGGTGGGAACCACGCTTTGAGATAACCAACTGCAATCTTTCCGCCGCAAGTAGTGACGGTGTGGTGACCTTATCAGTTGCGGGCAACTATTATCCAGAGGGCCATTTAGGCAACCGGAAAAAGGTCGTCAAAGATGTCCGTTTTTCATTTGATTATGAGACAAAAATATGAGCCGTTTTATCGCACCAAATCTGAACGACCTCGGCGATGTGCCGGCGGTTGAAGACGTCGGCTTTGAAAATATCAAAAGCGGGCGCGATGCGTTTTTGATTGCAGCGTTGAAAAAAATCGGCCTCGACTATGATGTGACGTCGCTTGAAACCGACCCCCTCGTCATCGCTTTTTCGGAGGGTGGAGGCTATAGCGAGATGAAAATCCGCCAGCGAGTGAACGAAGCAATCCGGTCGCTATCGCTCGTCACGGCAATCGGAGGCGATCTCGATCACCTCGGTACAACCTATGCCGGCATTTCGCGCCTCGTTTACGAAAATGACAAAAAAGACCGGCCGGACGATTCAGACTGGAACGAGGAAAAAGGAAAATGGGTCGAGAGCGACGATGCTTATCGCAACCGCATTTTGCTTGCCTTCGAAGCATTCTCAACAGCAGGGCCGGAGGGCGCCTATGTGTTTCACGCGTTAGAGCTTGATGGCATTCGGGATGTTGCCGACGCAGCGGTTTATTCGGAAGAAGACACCGCAACGTATTCGGACACAATGTTTTCCGATGCGTTTACGATGGGCTTTAAAAAAACGCCCTTTGCCGGCAGAAAAGAAGGCGCGCCTGTTTTGGCGCCGGAAGTTCTCGTTGTAGTTGCACCGACGCAAAACTATGGCGACGCCGACCAAGCACTGCTCGACCGCGTTTTTAAAGCAGTGACAGCGGCAGACACGCGCCCGATTGGAGACAATGTCCGGATTGAGGCTGCGAAAAAACACAAATATAACATTAACGTTTCTCTTTATTACGCTGCTGGAGCAGATGTGGCGGCGTTGAAAAAGGAAGCGGAAAAACGGCTTTTGGCTTATGCCAAAGCTCGCCGACGGATTGGATTAGCAATCCAACGGGATGTTATCGGTGGCCGCGCAGCCGTTGGCAACGGCGTGACAGTGAATGTTATTGAACCGGCAGAGGATATCGACCCGGGGGCAAAAGGCTTCGGCGAAGTTGGCGAAATCAAAGTGGTTCCAATCCAGACGCGGGGGACGTGGCGTGATGACGACTGACGAAGCAATAGAAAAGGCGCTGCCAATCGCAAAAATCATGCTGCCGCCGACGGCGTCAAAGCTTGAAATTGCCATTCTGTCGGCGGAACTCGGCCGCTTGCTGTTGATTGATGCCGATGTGGTGAAAAAGATATGGGACCCGTGGCAATGCCCCCTCTCCTTGTTGCCTTTTTTGGCACACGCCTTATCGGTTGACGTTTGGTCGAACGATTGGAGTGAAGAGCAAAAGCGTAAAGTGATTGCAGCGTCTCCGGCCGTTCACCGGTTGAAGGGCACGCGTGGGGCAGTTGACCGGGCTTTAAAGGCTTTCGACATTGATGCCCATATCGTCGAGTGGTGGGAAAATGACGCGCGGCGCGGCACGTTTAGTATAGAAATGCTTTATTACAACGGCGGGCCGATTTTTGACAGCGAATTGCAGCGTTATGCAATTCAATCAGTTGTCGCGGCAAAGCCGAAATCGCGCGTTTTTTCAGCAAGAGCTGTCATCACGGCGGAGGCGGAACTATGCGCGGCAGTAGTGCCCCGTTCGCATTTTATCCGCATTGCCCACCCGCTCCAATTTGAACCGCCGGTTGCTTTCGGCGGATTATATTCAGCCACCGTACCGGTGGCATTTTTTTCGGTTACAGCCTGTCCAAAAGGATAAAAAATGACACAATCAACATTCGCTTTGTTGACGACGACCGGCCGCGCGAAAGAAGCGTTGGCACTCGCAAGCGGAGAACCGCTTGTGATTTCGGCAATCGCAATAGGCGACGGAACAACCGTCCCGTCGGGCGGCGAGAAAAAGCTTTATCACGAAATCGCGAGAAAAACAGTTAGCGGCCATGGGTTGGTTGCCGGCACAACCAACACCGCTTATTTTGACATCCATCTTGCCGCGACCGATGGGCCTTATACGATCCGCGAGGCGGGCCTTTATGACGCCGCCGGTGACCTTATCGCAATTGCGTGCTATGACCCGCCAATTAACAAGCCGACGCCAGAAAGCGGCCAAACGGTTGAAGGGGACGTGCGCCTTCAGATTGCTTTTTCAAATGCTGAAAATGTCATTGTTCAGGTCGATGCGTCGATGCAGGTTCCATTGCAGCGGCTGACTGTTAAGCCATGGCTTCCGATCAAATCAATCGACACAAAACAACCGCCGGAAAATCCGGTGCCTGGCGACGTTTACGTGATACCGGCAACGGCGACCGGAGTTTGGAAGGGGCAGTCGCAAAAACTTGCGGAGTTCACAACCGCCGGCTGGGCTATTACTGACACGCCAGACGGCCACGGTGTAGGACTGCCCGATGGCAGGTTGTTTATTCGTGTCAATAATCAATACGTCGAAGCGAAAGCAACCACGGAACGCGCGGGTTTTGTCGAACTGGCAACGATTGA
>CAMLLT010000013.1 GCA_946480935.1 uncultured Bartonella sp.
TTTATTATCGACTTTATTATAGTGATCCTCGTGGTCATTTTCCGGCGTTATCGAACCGGTATTGATATTTTCAGGTGGCAGTTTGTTTTCACCTTTGTCGCTTCCGAATGTTCTATCGAGATATTCGTAAGCAATGCGTGCGCCGTCACGTGCGCGTTCGCCAAGAGAACCAAAAAATGTTTTTCCGGTCTTGCAGGTGTCTGAATTACGTTCACAAAAATTACCGAGGTCATTGACTGTATCTTTTACCGCCAACAATGCTTCAACGGTGTTCATATATTGATCAGGCTGGGATCCGTTATTTTTTCCGGAAGTTCCTAAAAAAGATATCACGACCAGAAAAAGGGTAAGGAAACAGAATGACTTGATAAAAAAACGTATCATGACGCCCCGACATAACGCAGTTACAAATAAGCAGGATGAAGCCTAGACTAACCGTTTATGATTGACGAAATATTTACAGAAACAGGATTTTGCCTGTTAAATTTGTATTTTTTCCAGCTTTATCTGTGAAGTTGTTAACCATAATGGCAAACAGATAACGCAACATTGCTCGATGATCTATTTATTATCTTTTCATTAAAAAGTTGTCGTCAGATTAGCATCAAACAAGCGAAAAATTGTTTTGATCGGCAATGCTACCCCCCCCGAAAGGGGCTGACAGTGCTGAAAACAACAAGGTGTAAATCGGAACAATGGAAACATTGAATGCTATTCTAAAGGTAAATAGTCAGGGCACGGTGCTGGAAAATGCCTTGCCAGACTGTTTTTTGGGATGTCTCAAGCAAAGCGAAGCTTTGTCTGACCATGTCCATATCAATGATCGCATTATATTTCTGTCATTTTTGGCAGATGTCCGGGAAAACCGTCTGGCCTCGCCTATAACAATTCGTATGAATGGTCGAGACCGCACCCGATTTATTTCGGTTTTGATTCATTGTCTGTCGGTCCATGATAATGCAATTGCACTTGGTATAGAAGCCAATAGCAAGGAGATCGGCAGTCTGGGCATGAATGCGGTTTCACCTTTTACTCAAGCCGCCCATGAAATGCGCACACCGTTGAATGCGATATTGGGTTTTGCCGATTTGCTCGATTATCTTGATCGACAAAACATGGGAAATAACAAGCGGCATGAATATATCGCAATGATAAAAAAAGCCGGCAATCACCTTCTTGAGATTGTCAATAAGACATTGAAGGACCGCGACCGATCGACGGATGATATTGTTTCTGAAATTTGCTCTGTCGGGAATGTATTGACCGAAACATTGGAGCTGACTTTACCTCTCCATGGTCATAGAAAAATAGCGGTCAAGGGGGCTACGACACCTGTTGCCTGCTGTCTCGATGCATTATCGTTCCGTCAGATATGTTTCAATTTGATATCCAATGCCATCAAATATAGCCGTGATGATGGACATATCGGTGTTGCGATCACCATTCTCGATAATAAATATTGTGAAATTACAGTTGAAGACGATGGCATCGGAATGGATGAGCAACATATTGCTCGTTTAGGACTGCCATTTTTGCGGGCGTCTGACGCTGTTGCCTGTAAAATCGAAGGTGTCGGACTAGGGCTGGCAATGGTATTCGATCTTGTCAAACGAGCCAAAGGCCAGATTACTTTCGAAAGCGAGAAAGGCAAGGGCACAAGGGTAAGATTGCTTTTGCCTATCATGCAGGAAAATTCGGCCGGTTCAATTCAAACTTCAAAAATCGATATTGTTGGCAGCGATATTGCCGCTAACAACGCATATATTTTAACTCCAGAAACACAACTTGGGAACAATGGTAAGACTACGAAAAACACCACGAAACCAAACCGCAAAACGGCATAGCCTGCTTATATCGATTCTTGCCGGATTGGGTCATTTGCTGCGTCTATTTGCCGGGTGGACTTTCCGTCACGCTCGCAAGAATCCGCTTATGGCCTGCGGGTTTTTTCTATTTGTGGTCGGATTTTGTTTTGTTACTTTCAACGCGCTGTTTTATCAAAGTGCGAGCCATCGAACAGTTTTTATCCAGACACGACCTCTCGTAATCCAGAATACAAATGCGACCATTCAGAATGTTCCGCAAAAAGCAGCACAATCGTCGAATACAACTCCTGATACGATAGCGGCATCCTCATCAACACAGTCAAATGTTGCCCCGAATGCGGATAAAACTTTACCCGATAATAACCCCGAAAATTTGCTGGATATTCAGAAAAAACTGGCAGCCATGGGACTTTATGATGGACCGCTTGACGGGCTGGACGGACCGAAAACGCGAAACGCGATAGCTTTATGGCGTCAAAATTCAAAACCGGTTACCGGTCAAGGGGAAAGCCAAAAACAGCACGACGATATTGCCTCGCTCATTAGCGGAGCATTATCAAAGAATGATAATGTTGATCATGTCACGACCCAGTCTCTCTCCGACCCGAAAATATCTGCGCCATCTACCCCCAAGGCAAATGATGCCGTTACAGATAAGACGATACCGCAAACAAACGCCTCGAATGGCGAAGCAAAACACGATAGTGTAGCTAATAATTTCAAAGCGAATACGGCGGACGTTATGCGCGTTCAGGCTGGTTTGAGAGCTTTTGGCGACGATCACGTTGTGGTCACCGGTACCGAAGACGACAACACTGCAGAGGCATTAAAAAATTTTCAAAAAATGTTTAGTTTGACGGTTACCGGCAAGATCAATCAGGAAGTGATTGACAAGATGAAGGATATCGGCCTCATAGGTTAATAGGAACAACCTCGAATGGGGGAGCATAATCGCTGTCTGAAACATGCTTTCCGAATGCGAAAGCTTCACGAGCCACTCGAAATTTTTGTTCAGTATTCGATATTGTTTATCAAGGGATTGTCGCTTTTCCTTGCAAGAATGATTACAAAAGGTAGAACAATATCGGTGAGCGAGCTCAATTGTTTCTTCTCTGCCGGACTTTACCATTATGCTTTATAATCATTCTGTATAATTTTGCGGAGTAATGAATGCGTTTGACATCGGATTTCTGGACCGCAGCCTTGATGCGAAGGGTTCGCGCAGAAGGCGGTTTTGCCTATCTTACACGTCGGGGGTCCAATGAAGCCGGTACAATTTTTATTCTTGATCGCCGGTCAAACGGCCACGTCGATCTTTATGGACCGGCGCCGCAAAGCTTTTATACAGAAGAATCCGATCGCGACGAGAGGTGTTTTATTAAAATTCTGGGTGACGTTGAGGAAACGGTTGCTGTCGAGAAACTCGAAAAAGAATTAGAATTTGATGCCGATTTGTGGTTGGTCGAATTCGAAAATTATAATCCCTTAACATTGCCTTTTAATACAGTGGACGCATGAAACGCCTAATAGTCAAGTGTCTGGCAATGGACATGATTGATAAAGTCGTCGTCAACATCGGTCATTTTCATTTTTAAACTGCGCAAGATAACAAATCCTTCGCTTAGATCTTCACCAACAAGAACAGAATTTTCCGCATCAACGGGTGTCGACTGTTTCAATTCCATGATTTGTCCCGGATTGCCGATCACCAGATCAAGTTTTCCGTTCGGCATGGTATGATTGTTCAAGCTATAGAAATTCATTCCGTTGCGATCATAAACCGACATTGACCAGAAAGGCGCTGTTCCTTCAGCCATAATATGGACAGGTCCATCATCCAGATTGAAACGACATGCCCTCAAACGGAACAAAGGATCGCTCGCAACAACAATCGGGTTATCTTTGGGAAGGGGAGCAAAATTATATTTATTATCGGCAGCGTCGAGCCGCTTCCAGATATTGAGTTCGCTATAATGGGGCACCATCAATACCACACAAATATGCACAATAACGGCGCCGACAATTCCGACCAACAATGCATAGATCAGTCTAGTCACAATCGCGCTCTCCTGTCGGAACAACCTCTAGTGAAGGCATATCCAGTTTCTGAAGGGCTGTCGACGTAACAATTGGCGTATCATAAAGTGTCAATATCAATCCATATTCGCTTCTGCCTCGGGTCGCCAGCCAGTTTCTTGGCTGCGCGTTCGGGGAAATAAGAATGCTTAATGTGCCATCCGGATTCCAGATGACATTGCTACTCGACAATTCGGTAGGAAGCTTGTCTTCAATCCATTGCGCACGCAGCTCATGATCGGCCGCATAAAGAGTAAATAATCTGGTTTCAGGTAAAAAGCCTTTCAGCCGGTAAGTGCATTGACTTTTTAGAGGATGATTGCGGTCATCCCGCCAAAGCTGAAAAACCAGTCCTTCGGTTCGCCCTAAAGAAATGTCGCCACGTCTGGCAGCTCTGGCGCGGGCATAAGCGTCTGCTTCTTCGGTTCCTGCCAGCGGATAGGCTTCCCATTGGCCAATTTTTAATCGTCCGAAGCCGTCAAATGTGTCAAGAATATAGCTGACACTCCACGTTCCTCCGCCAATGGCTATAACAAGGCTCAAAATGACGAGAAATATACGATAAAACATAAATTGTCTGTCCTGTTTTCGAGCTATCTGTCTTAGCGTATCTGGCTTGTTGAAGATGAAACAACATGTGCCGAACTCGCCGGTGTTAGAAGCGGAGCTTTTTGAAACTCGTCGATAAGCGATTGAATGACTTTTGATGAACCGGGCGAGAGCACCTGCGGAAGATCAGGAGCAATATTTTCGTTTGCATTATCGTCTTTAGACCGTTTTGAATTGGAAAGAATCGAATTTTCAACACCGAACAGTGGTTTGATTGTAACATTCTGATGGGCGTAGAGCATAATGCGATCCCACATCATTGCCGGAACGACACCGCCAAAAGCACGGTTCATTGATGAAAAATCATCGTTTCCCATCCACACAGCGCCCGTATAATTTCCGGTAAAACCAACAAACCATGCGTCACGATAAGCTTGCGATGTTCCTGTCTTGCCTGCGACGAGTGTCATTGGCAATTGTGCCCGTTTTCCCGAGCCACGTGTGGTCACGCCTACCATCATCTGGTTCATATAGGCTGCAGATTGGGCACTCATGACACGGTGAGGTTTATCACCATCACGAGACCAGTCCCATATGACCCTGCCGTCGGTGGTCATGACCTGCGTAAAACCGTGACGGTTGCCTGCCATGCCGCCATTCGCAAAAACATTAAAACCGGTTGCCTGATCCATTGGTGTCATGTTGGATGTGCCCAGCACCATGGTTTTATGGGAAAAAATATTGGCATCGATACCCATATTTTTAATAAGGTCGCGGATAGGTTGGGTGTCACGGTTAAGATATTGATATGTAATACGGACAGGTACTGTATTAATCGAAAAAGCCAATGCAGTTGCAAGATCGACATTGCCACTATAACGTCCGGAATTGTTCTTGGGTGACCAGCCACCCCAATTGATCGGCGCATCCGAAATGATTGTCTTCGGGGTTAATCCACGTTCCATGGCTACAGCATAGACATAAGGTTTGAAAGACGAACCTGGTTGTCTTCCGCCTTGTGTCGCACGGTTGAATTGACTTTGTTGATAGTCACGCCCGCCGACAATTGCCCGTACAGATCCGTCATTGTCCAAAATAACGGCTGCTGCCTGGGTGGCCCTATATTGTGGCCCATATTGCTGAAGATGATATTCAATTGATTCTTCGGTTGCTTTCTGGATGCCTTGATCGAGCGTGGTACGCACAATGACATTATGACTGGGCAATTTATTGCCGAGTTTGCGCACCTCGTCAAAAGCCCAATCAAGAAAATAGTTTGGCTCGTTATTATCCAGTTCTGTTACAACACTGGCAGGGTGGCGTCTGGCACCGATAACTTGACCTTCAGTCATCAAGCCGTCGTCGACGAGATTGGACAATACCACATTGGCGCGTGCGCGCGCGGCTGGCAAATTGACGTGGGGGGCATATTTGCCGGGTGCTTTGAAAAGGCCGGCAAGCATTGCAGCTTCTGCAAGCGAAACGTCGCGAATATCTTTTCCGAAATAAAATCGGGATGCAGCGGCAATGCCGAAAGCGCCACCGCCCATATAAGCGCGGTCAAGATAAAGCTGCAATATCTGCTTCTTGGAAAGATTGGCTTCGAGCCATATAGCCAGATATGCTTCCTTGATCTTGCGCTCGAGCGTTCTTTCATTGCTCAGAAAAAGGTTCTTGGCTAATTGTTGAGTAAGCGTGGAACCACCCTGAACCACCCCGTGAGCGCGTAAATTCTGGCTAAATGCCCGTGAAAGACCGTAAAAATCGATTCCCCAATGCTCGAAAAAACGGCGATCTTCTGTTGCAAGAACGGCTTTGATGACAAAATCGGGCATTTCTTCAATTGGTACCGGTTCACCATGTAAAGAACCGCGACTTCCGATGTAATTACCGTGCCTGTCGAGAAAATTGACGGCAAAATCTTCCGGTGAATGCCAGTCCTTTTTTGTCAATGTAAAAACAGAAACGCCGATGAACGTGAAAATGGCAAAACCGATGAGACCGAGAGTTAATCCTTCGTCGAGAATTTCGACAAGCAATCTTTTCCAACCACGCACACGAAAGCGTCGTGAAATGATTGTCGCATTTTCCCAAAAAGTCGCAAGTCCGCTACGAAGACGGTAAAAACCTGTATCGATTAATGAATCGAGTTCGATGAGGCGTGGACTACGGAAGCGCTTCCTTTTATTTTTGTTATGATTTTTTTTGAAACCGAACATGAAACGCAATCCGTGTAATTGAATACGTTGTTAAAACAACGATAAAACGAGCTTTTATATTATCTTATCCGAACCAAGGAACGAAACAGTTTTTTCTCTCTTAAGCATTAAAATACGGTGAAAGGTTAAGACCGCAATTAAACAATTTTTCAATTGAACCCGACGCATTGCGTTCACATTGAAAAATGGGCATTTCTCCTAATATTATAGGAGAAACAACAACTGGAATTTGCAAAAAGCGGTTTTTTAAGGAATCATAGAATTTTGGATATATCGGACAATAAATAACGGGTTTGTTCATTTTATATTCAGATTAAATAGGGTATGAGTGCACTATCATGAAAAAATATCTGTTTTTTTTAATTATGACATCTCTTGCCGGCATAACAACAGCCCATGCGACCGATTGCACAGAAGTGGGAAAACGCGTTGCAACCGAGCAGGGCGGAACTTTGGCTCGCGCTACACTTGATACACAAAATGGCAATACATGCGTTGTCATTGTGCTGATACCTGCTCGTGATGGTGAAAAGCCGCGTCGCGTTGAAGTTGCTGTTCCAGCTAATTAGAAATGAGCCGGAAAATAATCCATGCGAATTCTCGTGGTAGAGGATGATCGGGAACTCAACCGCCAGCTTGTTGCAGCGCTCAACAGTGCGGGCTATGTTGTGGACCATGCTTATGACGGGGAAGAAGGCTATTTTCTCGGCGATACAGAATCTTATGATGCGGTTGTTCTGGATATCGGTTTGCCGAAAATGGATGGCATCAGTATCGTTGAACGTTGGCGCGAAAATTCACGTTCAATGCCGGTGTTGATTTTGACAGCCCGTGACCGTTGGTCAGACAAAGTTGCCGGTATTGATGCGGGTGCTGATGATTACGTGACAAAACCATTTCACATGGAAGAAGTTCTGGCACGTCTGCGTGCACTGATTAGACGCGCTTCAGGGCATGCTTCTAGTGAACTCGTTTGTGGCCCTGTAGTGCTTGATACCAAGACATCGCGCGTGACAGTCGATGACAACCAGATCAAGTTGACTTCGCTCGAATTTGCCCTTCTATCCTATCTCATGCATCACCAGGGGGAGATTATTTCACGAACGGATTTGACTGAGCATCTTTACGATCAGGATTTTGACAGAGATTCCAATACGATAGAGGTATTCATCGGACGGTTGCGTAAGAAACTGGGGGTTGATGTCATAGAAACCATCCGCGGTATGGGATACCGCTTGAAGTCTCCGGAAAAATAGCGGCGGCTTTCCGATGAAAACAGTGAAGGGTGAGACCGGATTTAAACTTCTTTTTAAGACCGTTGGTAAATCGCTGGGGCTGCGCGTCAATGTATTTCTCACCTTATGGATTATTGCGGCATTGGCATTTATCTCTGTTGTCAGTCTCGTATTTTATCGCCAATCCAACAATGATTATATGGAACGGATTTTAACCGCCCATCTCTATAGTCTGATTTCGGCAGTCAATGTCTCGCCTGACGGAAAATTACAGGGAAATCCGGAATTGGGAGATATCCGATATTCAGATCCATCATCGGGTTGGTATTGGGAAGTTGTTGCCCTATCGGGAAATTTGAAGGGCAGATTGACGTCTTCATCATTAGGGGCACGCAAGATCTCTTCTCCAAGTGAAAAAACCGATCCTTTTGACCAGAAATTTTTCCGCTCATATCGGACCAACGGGCCCGATGGCCAGCATTTGCGGGTTGTGGAAAGCGACATTATTCTGGATAATAAAAACCGGGTTGCGCGCTTTCGGGTGATGGGCAACATTGATGAAACACGCGCCGGTCTCGATAAATTCAAAACAACATTACTTTTATATCTCTCTTTGTTCGGCGTTGCGAGTATTCTGATAAATTTGGTAATAATCTATATCAGTCTTCGCCCCTTGCAACGTATACAACATTCATTGGCTGATATACGCGCTGGTAAAGCCAATCATCTTGATACCGACTTGCCACTTGAAGTTATGCCACTTGTCGGCGAAATGAACGCTCTGATTGACAATAACCAACGTATTGTTGAACGTTTTCGTGTTCAGGTGGGAAATCTTGCCCATTCATTGAAAACACCTTTGTCGGTCATGGGCAATGAAATCGATCAATTGAATGAGAAGAATTCCGCCCTTTCTTCTTCCAGCATAAAATTGTTAAAAGAACAGACTGGAATTATGCGCGCCCAGATTGAACGTTATTTGCAACGTGCGCGCATTGCTGCCCAACGCGATAGTGTCATCTATCGCACACCATTGCGACCATTATTGGAACGACTTGTGAGAGTTATGGGCAAACTCTATCCTTCCAAAGAAATAACGTTTTCCATGAACGAGGCCGATATTATTTTTATCGGCGAAAAAGAAGATATCGAGGAAATGGTTGGAAATATATTGGAAAACGCGTGTAAATGGGCTCGAAAACATGTCGTTTTACGGTGTGAAACGGCAAACGACAAAATGAGAGAAGCGGGCTCTGTACACCCTATGTTTGCACTTTCTGTTGAAGATGATGGCCCCGGACTTCCGATAAACCGGCGGCATGAAGCCCTTGAACGGGGAAAAAGATTGGATGAAAGCAAACCCGGAACCGGACTTGGCCTTTCAATCGTTGCCGAACTCGTAGGCGAATATGACGGAAATGTTGAATTGTCGGTTTCCGAACTTGGGGGGCTTTGCGTAACCTTGCGACTGCCTTATGCAAATTCTTGAAGCCCTTCAATTTCGAAGGTTCTGCCAATTTCAAAAGTTTCGCCAATCTCGAGAAATTGCCAGAACGTGATAAAAGCAAATCTCCTCATGAGATACCAATTTTCCGTATAGGGAAATTATTGTAATCCAAATAATATCAGTGATGTGCGCTCGAGGTGCCCATCGCTATATACTGACCATGTGCTATTGCGTGGGCGACTTTTGTTTCATGGAATGGTAACTTGTAGCGCTCGCGCAATAATTCCCCCTGACGCGGATATTTATAGAGACCCCGTTTTTCCAGAAGCGGAATTACAGTTTTGGCAAAAATATCAATATCAATCGGTAGTGCAGGAAAGAGCACGTTAAAACCGTCTGCAGCTTCGTTTTCAAACCACTCCTGCATAGTATCGGCTACCTCTTCCGGCGTCCCCACAACAAGAAGATGCCCACGTGAACACATGAAACGTTCGATCATCTGCCTTAGCGTAAGCTTGCGTAACCGTGCATCGGCAAGTATCAGTCGTGTACGGCTTGGCGTATTTACGTCGTCGGCCAATTTCAGGAAACTATCCGGTAAAGTTTTATCAAGCGGAAATTCTGACAAATCTTTATCAAAAATATAAGAGAGACGGCGAATACCGGATTTCGGAACGGCAAAACTGTTCAGATATTTAAATTTTGCTTCCGCTTCTTCATGGGTTTTTCCTATAACCGGAACAATTCCCGGAAAAACCAGTATATCATCATAATGACGGCCACTTTTTTTCGCCCGTTCTTTAATATCCTGATAATATTGTCGTGCGCCCATGATATTGGATTGAACCGTGAATGCGAGATCGGCGTAGCAGGCAGCAAAGGAACGTCCGATTTCGGATGCTCCGCCTTGCGCCAATAAAGGCTTTACCTGAGGAGAGCGCGGAACAGTCAGCGGGCCGATAGAACGCGTGTACGAACCGGTATAATTGGCACCATGAACAGCCGAAGGGTCAAGGTAAAGGCCGGATTTCTTGTCAGCTATACGGGCTCCCGGTTGCCAGCTTTCCCAAAGTGCCATAACCGCATTCAAAACATCTTCCGCTCGTGCATAACGTTCCTGACATGGGGCGATGACATCCCGCCCGAAATTTTTTGCTTCCGACAATGTCGTTGATGTCACAATATTCCATCCCACGCGCCCGTTTGAAATATGGTCAAGCGAAGCAAATCTGCGTGCTATGTGATAGGGATGATCGAATGTCGTGGATGCAGTACCGATAAGGCCAATTTTTTCGGTGATTGCTGCCAATGCCGAAAGGACAACAACTGTATCAAGTGCGCCACTGACACTATTTTGTGCTTCGTGCTGAAGAGCAAGAATATCTCCTAAAAATAAAGAATCGAACTGGCCTTTTTCGACACGTTTTGCAATATCGGTCCAGTAAGACAAGCGGGTAATTGCCAGTGGATCGACATCTGGCAAACGCCAGGAAGCCACATGACTTCCCAAACCGAACACCATGGCGTTCAAATACATCCGCCGCATTGATCAATCCTCTTATATTTTTAACGGGAAAATAGAATAATTGTTTCTTTTAACGCGGAATATACGTTATTTTGTTTCCCAATTTCCATAAAACATTCTGTGAGTATCAATATCCCGTTGTTTTTCAATTGCTTTTTCTGCACATTATATCCCGCTTTGTGACGAAAAAAAGTTTTGTAATCTTGCTTTTAACCCGATATGAGAAACTCCGGGGGGCGGAATTTAATGGTGTCAGCATGAATATACGCAGTCTAGTCCTGTTGGTTTCATTCGGAGTTTTATCAGCTTGCAGCCATGGTCGTGCACCCGATGGCACTGTAGTTCCAGCCAATACACGTGTTATCTTACAAACAATGGGTAACGGATTATTGGGCGCATCGATACAATCGCTTTCTTCAAGTGATCGTATACAGGCACTCGAAGCCGAATATAAAGCACTGGAATATACCGATGCAGGAAAAACAGTGAGCTGGACATCGACCAAAGAAGGAACATCGGGAAGTGTCACTCCCGGTCAACCTTATCAGGTCGGATCGCAAAATTGTCGCCAATACAGCCACTCTTTTGTCATTAATGGTGTACCGCAAACGGTTCATGGTAGTGCATGTCGTAACGTAAACGGCACATGGTCGCCGCTCATTTGACACATTTGATCAATTAAAAGTGACATATTCAATCAATTTGGCGAGAGAAAACACCAAGGGTTCTAGTTTTTTCTCGAACGTTTCTATATTGAACTCATCATGACATTCTGGTTTTTTCTATCTATTTTTGTAACCATTGTTACTCTGGTTGTGCTCTATGCCGTAAGTAGCCCGATCAGAAAAAGGCAGGAGCGGTCGGTTGTCGATTCTCTCTCTTCCGACATTGAAATATATAAGAACCAGTTGTCAGAAGTTGATGCGGATCTAAAGCGAGATCTCATTGACAATGAAAGTGCAGAAGAAGCTCGGCTTGAACTTGCCCGCAATATATTGGCTGCGGAAAAACAAAAAAGACAGGCAGATTTTATCAATAAACGCAGTCGCGGATTAAAAACTGTAATCACAGTGGCGATTTTTTGTGTCCCGCTGATTACAATTGGCTGTTATTTATTTTTGGGAAGCCCCGGTCTTGAAAGCCACCCTTTCAATGATCTCATGATGAAAGATCCGTCAAATTTGACTGCCGAAGAGAAGCTTGTTCGTACCGAAGCACTTTTTGCGCGTCATCCTGATGATGGGAAATTGGCAGACGAACTGGCAACCGGTTATCTTGTAGAGGGGCGTTTTCAGGATGCCGCCAATACATATGTCAGTGCCTTGCGGCTAAATGGAGAATCTGCCCCGCGGCTGGTCGGCTATGGTATGGCGCTTGCCGGTTATAATGGTGGAACTATCAACGAAGATGCCAAAAAAAGTTTTCAAAAAGCAGCAAAATTGTCGCCCGACGATTTTTATCCGCGCCTTTTCATTGCAGAATCGCTTCGTCAAGACGGTAAATTCGATGAAGCAATAGCAGAATTGAAAGATTATCTTTCCGGTCCGGTTAAAGATAATGTCGCTCGCAAGCGGGTTGAAGAAACAATCAAAGAATTGGAAAAAGCAAAAGCCGATTCCACCTCGCCAAGTAATTTGACAGAAAATGGAAAAACCACCGCGCCAACAGAAAATGGTTCTGTTGGCGAGCAAGATGAAATAAACAATGGCATTTACGCTATGGTTGGACAACTTGCGCAAAAACTTGAACAAAATCCGGACAATCTTGAAGGGTGGAAGCAATTGATTCATTCTTGGTTGGTTTTGAAGGAAACCGAAAAGGCAAGAAATGCGTTAAAAGAGGGACAATCCAAACTTACAAAAGATAAAGCGTTAGAGCTTGAAACTTATGCCAAAGAACAAGGGTTGGCGTTAGAGTGAAAGTCAGGAATACAAGATTATGAGCAATGAAACAGCCGTACGTTTGACAATCCAGAAAGGGTTGCGGCGTCGTAAGACCAAACGTCTGATGATGATATTGGGTGGGCTCGTTGTGCTCGCGGTTGCTGCAGCGCTTGTCCTTTATGCTATGCGAGGCACGGCAAGTTTTTTTCGTATGCCTTCTGAAATAACGAGTGAGGATATTTCATCCGGCAGGCCATTGCGCCTCGGTGGTTTTGTCGAAAAAGGTTCGGTCATCAAAGAAAACGGAACACGGATTAGCTTTGCAATTACCGATTTTTCAAACAAGGAAAACGTGAAATTCGAAGGCGTTCTACCTGATCTTTTTCGTGAAGGGCAGGGGATTATTGCCGAAGGACATTTTGGCCCCGATGGCAATTTTATCGCTGATCGTGTGCTGGCAAAACATGATGAAACCTATGTGCCTAAAGATATTGTTGACAGGCTGAAAGCACAAGGATTGTGGGAGGCCTATCAGAAACATGAGCGTTGAGATCGGTTCTCTTGCACTCTGTGCAGCACTCGCTGTAGCTCTATTTCAAACCATAATTCCGGCTATCGGGGTTTACCGTTCCGACCGCCGTTTGATAAATGCGTCTACACCTATTGCTTATCTCGTTTTTTTGTTGGTGCTCATAGCATTTGCAACATTAATTCACTCTTATGTTGTGTCCGATTTTTCAGTCTTGAATGTTGTACAAAATTCGCATTCAGAAAAACCTCTTCTTTATAAAATAACAGGTGTATGGGGAAACCATGAAGGCTCTATGTTGCTTTGGGTTTTCATCATCACGTTTTTTTCTGCCCTTATTGCGTTTTTTGGCAGTAATTTGCCGGAGCGTTTGAAAGCACTGATTTTATCGACACAGGCTTCTATAACTTCGGCTTTTTTGCTCTTTATTCTTTTCACCTCTAACCCGTTCATAAGAATTAATCCGCCTGCTTTGCAGGGGCATGACCTTAATCCTATTTTGCAGGATATCGGTCTGGCTATTCATCCGCCGCTTCTTTATCTCGGCTATGTCGGTTTTTCGGTGTGTTTTTCTTTCGCTATCGCGGCATTGCTTGACGGACGCGTTGATGCAGCATGGGCGCGCTGGGTGAGGCCATGGACATTGGTTTCGTGGATATTTTTAACCGGCGGTATTATGGTCGGCTCCTATTGGGCCTATTATGAGATGGGGTGGGGTGGCTATTGGTTTTGGGATCCGGTTGAAAACGCTTCGCTGATGCCGTGGCTTGCCGGTACAGCGCTTCTCCATTCTGCAATTGTTCTTGAAAAGCGTGGTGCCTTGAAAATCTGGACGCTATTTCTTGCTATTTTAACGTTCTCGTTGTCATTAATGGGGACTTTCCTTGTCCGCTCCGGCATTCTTACATCTGTTCACAGTTTTGCCGTTGATCCGGCACGCGGGCGCGCCATTCTTGCCATTCTGTTTTTCTTTATCGGCGCTGCGCTCATTCTTTTTGCATTGCGGGCATCGTCACTCAAAACCGGTGGCTTATTCCGTCCGATATCTCGTGAAGGACTTCTCGTTTTCAATAATTTGTTTCTCACAACGGCAACAGCGACTGTTCTGATTGGCACGCTTTATCCGCTGCTTCTCGAAACATTGACAGGACAAAAAATCTCGGTTGGTGCACCGTTTTTCAATTTGACCTTCGGGCCCCTCATGGTGCCGCTTTTATTGATGGTACCCTTTGGCCCCTTCATGGCGTGGAAACGCGGAGATATGCTTGCTGTTGCCGAGCGGCTCTTAGGCGTTTTTGTATTGGCAATCATTGCCACATTGATTGTATTTTACCAGACATCTTTTCGATCAATTCTTGCCTCGTTAGGAATAGGGCTTTCTGCCTTTGTTTTCTTTGGTGGCCTTTATGACCTCTGGTTCAAGAGCGGTACAAAAAATACAGGCTTTTTTATTCGGTTGAGGCGCCTTGGAAAATTGCCGAGATCGAATTACGGCACTGCTTTGGCTCATATCGGTTTGGGCATTACATTATTCGGCATTGTTGCCGTTGCAACTTTCGGACAAGAAAACATATTGCGGATTGAAGCCGGCCAAAGTGCAGTGATAGCAGATAAAAAAGTTTTGCTTGAAGGTGCACGTAATCTGAATGGGCCCAACTATTCGGAAACCCAATTCCAGTTTTCGGTATCGAAAGAGGGTAAGGATTTGGGAGGTGTCACAGCAGCCAAGCGCTTTTATCCCTCGCAAAATATGCCAACAACCGAATCCGGCATAAAAAATTACGGGTTATCGCAACTTTATATTGCTCCGGGTGATGTTAATGACAAAGGTCTGGTGGTCCATATCTGGTGGAAACCGGAGGTGGTCTGTATCTGGCTTGGTGCAGTGTTTATGATGATAGGCGGAATTTTTTCGTTGTCGGATCGCAGGCTTCGTGTAGGAGCCCCGAAACGCGCAGCAACACGGAGCAAACGACCGGAAAAGAGGGCTTGATGCGGTTTTTTTCACGACTATTGGCTGCTTTCTGTTTCATATGTTTTATGAACAGTGCCGTGTTGGCCGTATTGCCCGATGAAGTGTTGCAAGATCAAGCACTTGAACAGCGCGCACGCGATATTTCCTCACATTTGCGCTGTCTTGTCTGCCAGAATGAATCGATTGACGATTCCAATGCACCACTCGCGCGGGATTTGCGGCTGATTGTGAGGGAACGTTTGATGGCTGGTGACAGCGATAGCAAGGTGATTGACTATCTGGTAGCCCGTTACGGAGAATTCGTTTTACTTAAACCGCGTTTCAATGCTGAAACGCTACTTTTATGGCTTGCTCCTTTATTTATCATCGTGATTGCAGCAAGCCTGATTTTCTGGCGCGTTAAACGCCGTGAAAACAATAAATTGATCCCATTAAGCGAAACCGAAAAGAAACGTCTTGACGAAATCTTGAGATCGAATAAGCAATAATTATCAAGGCTTTTTTTGTTTTTAATTTATAAAACTTGCAATTTTTCGCAACCTTACAGAATTTTAATAAAATGGACAGGCGATGGTAAGGTTTGACATCTTATCTTTTCGTCAACATATGCGTTAAAGCGCAGTCTCAAAGGAGTTTATAAGAATGCAAATTTCCCCTATTCGCAAAACGTTGGCAGCAATAACCGTGTCAACGGCTTTGGCGGGAACAATGATTTTTGCGGGTCCCGGTTTTTCTTTCAATAGTGCACAAGCCAAGCCGGTATTTGTTGAAGGTGTGCAACAACAAAGCTTTGCCAATGTTGTCGAACAGGTTAAACCCGCTGTTGTCTCCGTTCAGGTCAAAAGCGACAAAAAAAATGAAGAACAAGCTTTTAGCGGCTTTTTCGGTGGACCGGGAATAGACCAGCTTCCTGACGATCATCCATTGAAACGCTTTTTTAAAGATTTTAATGAACACCAACGTCCCCAAAATCGTCAGGGACAGCGTGGAAAGCCGCGGCCGATAGCGCAGGGTTCAGGTTTCTTTATTTCGGAAGATGGTTATATCGTCACCAATAATCACGTTGTTTCCGACGGCACAACCTATTCTGTTGTCCTTGACGATGGAACCGAGCTTGATGCCAAGTTGGTTGGAACAGACCCACGTACCGATCTTGCTGTGTTGAAAGTCAATGATAAGCGCAAATTCGTTTATGTCGATTTTGCAGACGATTCAAAAGTGCGTGTTGGCGATTGGGTTGTGGCTGTCGGTAATCCGTTCGGACTTGGCGGAACAGTGACAGCCGGTATTGTCTCGGCACGTGGACGTGATATTGGTGCCGGCGTCTATGATGACTTTATCCAGATTGATGCGGCAGTTAACCGTGGTAATTCCGGCGGGCCGACCTTTAATCTTAATGGTCAGGTTGTTGGCATCAATACAGCTATTTTTTCTCCTTCCGGCGGCAATGTTGGTATTGCTTTTGCTATTCCTTCTTCTACGGCAAAACAGGTTGTTGACCAGCTCATTAAAAAAGGTTCGGTTGAACGCGGATGGATTGGTGTTCAAATTCAGCCCGTTACAAAAGAGATAGCTGAATCGATCGGTTTGAAAGAAGCCAAAGGTGCAATGGTTGCCGATCCACTAGATGGCCCCGCAGCAAAAGCAGGCGTCAAAGCCGGTGATGCAATTATTTCTGTCAATGGAGAACCGGTCGCTGATGCTCGTGATCTTGCTCGCCATATTGCCAATATTACACCGGGTGAAACGGCAACGCTTGGCGTTTGGAGAGATGGCAAACAAACCGATATAAAGGTCAAAATTGCTGCTATGCCGAAAGACGAGAGTAAAAGTGACGGAAAGGCCATACCCAACAGCGAGAGCGGTTCGTCAGAAACTCTTGATGATTATGGTCTGACAGTCACACCGTCGGAAGATGGTCCGGGTCTGGTGGTCACCAATATAGATCCCGATTCCGACGCGGCCGAAAAGGGAATACGCCCCGGCGATGTTATTATGTCGGTCAATAATCGTCAGGTCAAAAAGGTTTCCGAATTTGTTGATGCGATAAAAGAAGCAAAGAAATCAGGTCGCACTGCTGTTTTGTTACAAGTCGAAAGCAATGGCCAAAATCGCTTTGTTGCTTTGCCAATTGCCAATAAATAGGCTTTAACCAACAAGAAAGGCTATGGCAAATTTTTGCCATAGCAAAACGTTGCTTGAGCAAAGAGAGGTGCCCTTTATGAAAGTTCTTGTTATTGAAGATGATCGTGAAGCAGCACGCTATCTTGAAAAGGCCTTGAATGAGGCCGGTCATTCTGCCGATGTTGCCGGTGATGGTGAAACAGGAGAGACACTGGCTGAAAACGGCAATTATGATGTTATGATCATCGATCGAATGTTGCCAAAAAAGGACGGGCTTTCAGTTATTATGGCATTGCGCGCCAAAGGCATTGAAACGCCGGTTCTTATTCTTTCGGCATTGGGACAGGTTGATGATCGGGTAACCGGTTTGCGCGCTGGTGGTGATGATTATCTTACAAAGCCCTATGCTTTTTCGGAGCTTCTCGCCCGCATTGAAGTTTTGCAGAGACGTAAAAATCCCAAAGAAGCAGAAACGATTTATCGGGTAGGGGATCTCGAACTTGATCGACTGGCTCACACTGCAAAACGTGCTGGTCAGGATATTATCTTGCAACCTCGCGAATTCCGTCTGCTTGAATATTTGATGCGCCATGCCGGTCAGGTCGTCACGCGTACAATGTTGCTTGAAAATGTTTGGGATTATCATTTTGATCCCCAAACAAATGTTATTGATGTTCACATATCGAGACTTCGTTCGAAGATTGAAAAAGGTTTTGATACACCACTCCTTCAAACGGTGCGTGGTGCCGGCTACATGTTGAAAGCGGTCGATAAACCATCATGAACAGGATCAAAAGCTTGTTGCGCACAACAGCAGTGCGCTTGTCAGCCCTTTATATCATTCTTTTCGGGCTGGTTGCTGTAGGGCTTTCGATCTATATGACATCGCTTGCCATTTCTATGTTGACCGATCAGACACAAAAGACTTTGAATGAAGAAATCGCTAATATCGAGCACGCCTATCAACATGGGGGATTGCCGCTTCTTGTGCGCACAATTGACCGCAGATCACGTCAACCGGGTGCTTTTCTTTATCTTGTGGCCGATCTTCAGGGAAGATTTCTGGCAGGTAACGTGCAAAACATTGAACCGGGACTTTTGAATGGGAGCGGCTTGCTCCGGAATTCGGTATTTTATTCGCGTTTTGGCGACAACGGAGATAAGACCGAACACCGTGCTATTGCAGCCGTTATCGATTTGCCGAATGGTATGAAATTACTGGTGGGGCGTGACATAAGCGAGCCTGAAAAATTCATCACCATTATAAGAAAAGCCCTGATGATTGCCTTCGCGGCAATGGCCGCCGGTGCATTGCTCATCTGGTTTTTTGTCGGCAGGCGGGCATTGAAACGTATCGATCAGGTAACCGCTGCATCACAACGCCTTATGTCGGGTGACTTGAGCGGGCGACTTCCTGTTACTGGTGCCGGTGACGAGTTTGACAGACTTTCTCACAATCTGAATATTATGCTGGAACGCATAGAAGAGCTCAATAGCGGCTTGCGTCAGGTATCTGACAATATCGCCCATGATTTGAAAACACCTTTGACAAGATTGAGGAACCGCGCGGACGAGGCGCTTTCACGGCGTGATAAAGATGTTGATTATCGTCAGACTCTTGAAGCAATTATTGCTGAATCGGACCAGCTCATCCGTACATTCAACGCTATTCTTATGATCTCGCGCATTGAAGCAAGCACTGCTGTCGAGCATTTGGAGAAACTCGACGCTCGTCCGATTGTCGAAGATGTCGCCGAACTTTATGGTCCGGTTGTCGAGGATGCCGGTGTCAAATTCGAGATGGGAAAAACGTTCGACGTAGATTTGTTGTTAAATCGGGAACTTCTGGCTCAGGCTCTGATCAACCTGATCGACAATGCCGTCAAATATGGTGCAACCAGTAAACGAACACCGACAATATCACTGTCCATGAGTGAAAATGACGGTCATATCGAAATTATTGTCAGTGATAATGGCCCCGGTATTAATCCCGAAGACAGGGAAAGGGTCACGAAACGTTTTGTGAGACTGGAGGATAGCCGGACCAAGCCAGGTTTTGGAATCGGTCTGAGCTTGGCAAAAGCAGTCATGAAGCTTCATGGCGGAGAGCTTATACTCGAGGATGCAAATCCTGGCCTGAAAGCGGTTTTGTCTTTTCCAAAATTGGCGGAAGAAAAAACAGATATAAAAAAACTCGCATAAAAACGTTTTTCCCGAAGGATTTTAAAAGCGGAAACCTTCCGGATTTCTAAAAACAGTCAATCATTACATCAAAATCTGCGTTAGTCATTGCTAGTTTGAAGCAAATGGTTTTCTATCGTTTCCGATAGATATTGGATAGTCCGCTGAAAAGCTGGAAATAAAGCAGGGAAGTTGAATACAGATGCAACAGGCTTTCTGGAAACAAACGTTAAAACATTTAACCCCGCTCAATGAAACCGGCCCCCAATGGTTGGCCGATATGACAGAGAAAGCTCGTGCAGATCATCTTGAAGAGCTGGCAGTTGAACTGGAAAACGGAAAAGGTCAGTCGGAATTTTTGGGTATAGTCATGACGCTTTCACCTTTTTTGCGTGAAACGATCATACGCAATCCGTCCTTTATCGCTCCACTTGTTCATAAAGATATTTTGCAGCGTTTGAATGAAATCCTCGTTGATATCAGCAAAATAGACACAAGTGAAAATATTACCGAAGCTCTTTTAATGGCGGCATTACGGCAAAAGAAGCTTGAAATGCATCTCTTGATTGCTCTTGCCGATCTTGGCGGAATTTTTACTTCTGCAATGACATCGGAATGGTTGACGAAACTTGCCGAAACGACATTAGGGGCGGCATTGCGGTTTTTATTACGAGATGCCCACAATCAAGGAAAAATAAGTCTTGCCGATTATAACGAACCTGAAAAAGATTGCGGACTTGTTGTTCTGGGGATGGGAAAACTCGGTGCACGGGAACTCAACTATTCATCAGATATAGATCTTATTGTCTTTATAGATGAAAATTCGTCCCATATCGGTGATCCCTATGAGAGTATCGATGTTTTTTCCAAAATGATGCGCCGGCTTATCCGTATTATGCAGGAACGCACTGCCGACGGTTATGTCTTTCGCATTGATTTAAGGTTGCGTCCCGATCCAGGCTCTACCCCGCTTGCACTTCCAATCAGTGCGGCGCTTCATTATTACGAGAGCAGGGGCCAGAATTGGGAACGCGCGGCAATGATCAAAGCACGGCCGGTGGCCGGAGATATCAAGGCAGGGGACGCGGTGCTGCGGGAATTGTCTCCTTATATATGGCGTAAATACCTCGATTATGCAGCTATTGCGGATATCCATTCAATCAAACGTCAAATCCATGCTTATAAAGGCCATGGGGAAATTGCTGTCCGTGGCCACAATGTCAAACTCGGGCGTGGGGGAATCCGTGAAATAGAATTTTTTGTTCAAACCCAACAATTGATTGCCGGCGGGCGTTTTCCTGAACTTCGGGGCAGACGCACAGTAGATATGCTTGCCGAACTTTGTTCGCTCGGTTGGATTAGTAGAGACACGCGTGATGTTTTGACAGAGAAATACGCTTACTTACGCAATGTCGAACATCGGATACAGATGCTGGAAGATGAACAGACGCATATTCTGCCAGAAGATGACGATGGCTTTACAAGCGTTGCTTACATGATGGGCTATACGAACACCAATGACTTTACACGTGATTTTCTAGAAACTCTCACCACTGTAGAACACCATTATGCTGCACTGTTCGAACAGGAAAAAGAACTGGGTTCGGACGCTGGAAATCTGGTTTTTACCGGCGAAGATGACGATCCGGGAACGCTTGCGACGTTATCCAAACTGGGTTTTTCGCGTCCCAGCGATATTTGTCGTATTATCAGAACCTGGCATTTTGGACGTTATCATGCCACCCAATCTGCCGAGGCGAGAGAAAGATTGACAGAGCTTACTCCGGCACTCCTCAAAGCGTTCGGTGCTACCAAAAGAGCCGACGAGGCCTTATCGCGGTTTGATGCTTTTTTACAGGGGCTTCCGTCCGGCATCCAGCTTTTTAGTCTTTTACAGTCCAATCCCTCATTGCTTGATATGCTGGTTCTCATCATGAGCTCGGCACCGCGTCTGGCAGATATTATTACCAGAAAGCCGCATATTTTTGACGGTATGCTTGATCCGGCAATTTTTGCCGAATTGCCGACAAAAACCTATTTGCAAAATCGTCTCGAATTTTTCTTGAGTGGCGTTTCCAATTATGAAGACATACTCGACCAATTGCGCCTTTTTGCCAGTGAACAACGCTTTCTCATCGGTATCAGACTTCTTAACGGTGCGATTGAAGGTGAGCGCGCGGCACGTGCTTTCACAGATCTTGCCGATTTGATGATTGCCAGTACGCTCGCGGCAGTCGAGCAGGAATTTGGTCGTGTGCATGGTTTTGTCAAAGGCGGTCGTGTTGGAATATTGGGAATGGGGAAGCTCGGTAGCCATGAGCTAACCGCCGGTTCCGATCTCGATCTTATTTTGCTCTATGATTATGATAAGCAGACAGAAATGTCGGATGGTGAAAAGCCGCTTTATATTTCCCAATATTATATGCGTTTGACGCAACGTCTGGTTTCAGCATTGTCGGCACCGACAGGTGAAGGTGTTCTTTACGAGGTTGATTTGAGACTTCGCCCATCGGGAAACAAGGGGCCGGTTGCTGTACCGTTCGAAGCTTTTGGCAAATATCAGCGAAATGAAGCATGGGTATGGGAGCATTTAGCATTAACACGCGCACGCGCTGTAGCAGGCGACCAGATGTTTTTGCAACAACTTGAAGATGAAGTGGCGGCGATCATCGCTTTAAAGCGTGATAAGAAAAAGGTTTCCCATGATGTGCGAGAAATGCGCGAATTGATCGAGCAAGAAAAACCGTCCATCAATATATGGGATTTCAAAACGATGCGCGGTGGGCAAGTCGATCTCGAATTTATAGCCCAATTTGCACTGATTACACACCAAAGCGAATTTATTGTCGGCCGTACAACAGGTGAAGTTCTGGAAAGATTGCCTCAAGCGTTTCTGTCGATCTCTTCCGTTGGCGAACTTCATCACGCTTATCGTGTATATACGAATTTGAGCCAGATGATGCGGTTATGTCTGAATGAAAAGCTTGATCCCGATGACATGCCGCCCGGTCTTGCAGATCTTTTACAAAGAACTGTCGGCGAACCCGATTTGAGCCACGTTGAAAGCCTGATTGCCGAAATGGCAAGCACCGTCGGTCACATATTTGACGAGGTGGTGGTTTAATTGGCGCACTTTGTTTGTGAGCGGGTTTCATAAATAATACGACAATCAGAATGCTGTCTGGTATTTTTCCGCGTTAGCAGACATTACTCTTGATAAACTGGCAGGCCAATAAACTGGCAGTCAAGATAAACTGGCAGGCTGGAAAATTTCAAGAATTCAACGGAAAACTGCGTACTATTTTTATGATTATTCGAATTTTAAATCGGCTGAATGGAAAAACAAAAGGGAAAGCGGCCCGCTATTACAAATAAATTGTGTAATAACAAAAAGTCAATATGGTTTTTAGCCGGACAAATGCCGGATAGCGTGGCAAACAATATTTTTTATTTGTAACAGCGCCAATCATTGCAAAAATGACCGGAATATATTTCAAAAATAGTCTTTTGATTTACTCAAACAGTTAATGCTTTTGCGTGACTGGCAAGGTGATGGTAACGGTTGTTCCTTTGCCTTCTTTCGATGTGATATTGAGGTCGCCACCATGGAGCTCTACGAGAGAGCGCGAGATGGCAAGTCCGAGACCGGAACCGGCATGGGTTTTGGTGAACTGGTTTTCGACTTGCTCGAAAGGCTGACAAAGTTTTGCAATGGCTGCTTCGGGAATGCCGACACCGGTATCGGAGAAGACAAAAACTAGTTTGTCGTCTTTCTGATAGCCTTTAACATCGATATGGCCACCGGAGGGTGTGAATTTGACTGCATTGGAAAGAATATTCAGGAATACCTGATGAATGGCGCGGCGATCAATATCGCCATGAAGTTTAGGTGTAATATCGGCTGTTACAGTGATATTTTTCTCTTGTGCCTGCGGTGTCAAAGTACGCAATGTCTCGCTGATAATCGGCTCAAGATCGGCATTCTCGCTTGATAGGGTAAAGCGTCCAGCTTCAATCTTGGACATATCGAGAATATCATTGATAAGTGTCAGCAAATGCGTGCCCGAATTATGGATGTCATTCATATATTCGGCATAACGTTCTGAACCCAATGGGCCGAAGGTACCCTGTATCATCATTTCCGAAAAACCGATAATGGCATTGAGCGGTGTTCGCAATTCATGCGACATATTTGCCAAAAATTCGGACTTGGCCTTATTGGCGCTTTCGGCACGTTCTTTTTCCGATTGCAGACTTTCGTTCAGTTTTTCAACTTCGGTGGCGCGTTGTTGAGCACTTTGACGTGCAAGTTTCAATTCCTGAATAAAGGAATAAAGCCGCCGCTCGCTATCTTCCAAACTTTTTTGTTGTTGCTTGAGTTCGGAAATATCGGTACCAACCGAAACCAAACCACCGTCCTGCGTACGGCGTTCGTTGATTTTGAGCCAGCTTCCATCAGCCATTTGGCGGATACTGGTAAAGTTGCCCGTGTCATCATGTTCAACCGACATTTCATTGATGGCAGGTTTTGCCATAGCTTCGACTGTCGCTCTTTGAACACCGGGTTGTAGCATATGGTCGGGCAACGAAGCATATTCGCGGAATTTGCTGTTGGACATCACCAGACGACCTTCTGAATCCCACAAAACAAAGGATTCGGAAATGTTTTCTATTGCATCGCGAATGCGCAGATCAGCTTGTGCCGTCTGCTCGGCAAATTGATGTTGTTCGCTTATGTCAAATGAAATACCGACGAGGTGGGCTTCTTCTTCTTGGGCAACTTCTGCACGAATACGCATCCAGACATAATGGCCATCCGCATGTCGCATAGGAAGATTGATATCAATATGATCTTTTTCACCGCTCATCAAATCGCGCGCCAATTCATAAAGATCGGCATCGGCAGGATTGATAATGGACGTGATTTCAGAAATAGACAGAAGTGCGTCTTTCGGTTTGAAACCGAGCATTTCATACATGGAACGCGACCAATAAACGCGACCACTTGCCATGTTCCAGTCCCATAAGCCGCAACGCCCGCGCATCATCGCCATATCAATACGGTTCTGGATTTTTTCGGAAATGAGATCGGTATCACGTACACGGGCGGCCTGCGCATAATAGGCATAGAGAATGGCTAGAATGACACCGACTGTCCCGACGAATATTGTAATATTGACCGATACGGATTTACGCCATTCAAGGTAGATTTCGTCTGTTTCCTCACCGACGAAAACGCCGTATTTCCCTTGTGCTGCCTGATCGAATGCAGCCAGAGATGATTTTCCGTCAATCTTGACTTGCATCACTCCGGCACTACGGCCGAGAACAAATAAAGCCTGACTGTCAGCAACAGCCTCAGTGAGCGGGTGATTGATGTGTGTTTCCAGTCCGGAAGCTGCAATAACAACACCCTGATCGTCGACAATGGCGATACGCGCTGCATTTGTAATCAACCCTTGTGTGCGGAAATCTACAAGGACGTTTTCCAGATCATTGTTCGATAAGTCAGCAGTGTTCTTGCCGTCATTTGCTTTGCCGTAAATTGCATGATCTATTGAGCTCGCAAGATGTCCGGTAGCCAGCATCATCGCAGATCGTGTATTTGTATCAATACTTTGCCGCCACTCATAGAGAAGCACGAGACGTGTTGCAGCGAGTATGACGAGAAAAACAAGGATAATCAGGGGAATGGCACGACGCAGCCATGGCTCGATGGCGAGCAGCCTTTTATAGGCTGGGCCGGAGAGCAAATCGACATGCGCTGCCCCGGCCTTGCGCTTCTTCAACGAAGGTTTAGAATCAACAAACGTCCCTGTGGGCGCGTTAAACGCGTCCAAATGCGCCATTTCTGGCCCCCTCTAAAATTGACGGATAAACTGGCGAACTGATTCGGTACGCAAAACACCCGAACAGGCCCAATGAATCAAAACTGATTCGTCCTGTCCAGCATTTTCTTAGCCATAAATTTGATTTCATTGATGAAGCTTAGATAAAAAGCGTTAAGAATGTTTTAACGCCAACATCCATTTGCATAATGGATAACATACTAAGCGATTGTTTTTAGTACATATTTTTTCATATAAAAGCGGGGAGAATTAACTTCTCCCCTCCGAAATTTTGATCATTAGCCAAGTGTACGGCTTACGATGTCGGAAACGTCGACTGACAGTTTCGGCTCTTTCAATATGCGTTCCAATTGTTCCTTGAGCTTGCTTTGGCGCTTTGGCTCCAGTTGTTTCCATGACCGCGTGAGCGTTGCAAGACGCGCTGCAAGTTGTGGATTTTCTTTGTCTACGGTCAGAATAATATCGGCGAGTAACTTATATCCCTCACCGTCAACCCGATTGAAGCCTGTCTGGTTTGAAGCTGCAAATGAGGCTATCAGTGCACGCGTCCGGTTCGGATTGTCTAGCGAAAAGAGCGGATGTTTCATAAGCTCTTTGACGTGATCCAGAGTTTTTTCACCATGGACTGTCGCCTGAACGGAGAACCACTTATCCATAACAAGCGGGTCTTTACCATAACGCTTTTCAAAATCGGATAGTGCTTCTTTCGCTTCTTTTGTTTCATTGAAGAGATGAACAAGAACGGATAGCCCCCCCATCCGGTCTGTCATATTGTCGGCCTTCTTATAGGCTTCGAAAGCGCGTATCGGAGTATTTTCGGCAAGTGTGAGATAATTGAGGACAGTGTTTTTCAAAGCACGTTTGCCTGCCGGTTCGGCTTTTGGCGAATAATGACCTTCGGTCTTCATCTGGTCGAAAACGTGCAACATTTTCTGTTTCAGATGATCTGCCAAAGATTTCATGAAAGATTGGCGAACATTGTAAATGCGGTCGGGATCGACATTTTTGCCTATCATACGTGCAAGCTCGATTTCCGAAGGCAATTGCAAGCATAGCGAGCGGAAAGCAGGTTCCAATGTGTCATCGTCAAGAAGCGCTTCAATCAGTGTTTGAAGTTTTTCAGGCATAGCCGGTTTTTCGGCTGATTGATCGGTAATTGCATTAACCAGAGCCTTACCCATTAACTGGTTGAGTGACTCCCAGCGGTTGACCTCGTCGGCATCAAAACGAGCACGGAAAGCAAGGTCATCATTGCTTTCTTCCATCTTCAGATTGATTGGTGCAGAAAAACCGCGCAGCAGTGATAAGACCGGCTTTTCTTTCAGATCACGGATATGAACGGTCTGCTTGGCTTCAGATAAAACGATAACATTGTTTTCAATGTGGTTATCGGCCTGATAGGGCATATCCTTGCCGTTTTTGCCCAAAAGTCCGAAAGAAAGCGGTATTACCATCGGCTTTTTATTGGATTGACCAGGGGTGTCGGGAACAGTCTGGGTCAAATCAAGTGTCAGAACGCCATCTTTATAATGGCTATCGACGGTTACTGTCGGTGTTCCTGCTTGCTCGTACCAAAGCATGAATTGCGATAAATCGCGTCCTGAAACATCGGCAAAACAGGCGATGAAATCTTCAATTGTGCAAGCTTCACCATCATGGCGCTGAAAATAGAGGTCCATACCTTTGCGGAAAAGCTCGTCGCCAAGCATGGTATGAACCATACGTACGACTTCCGCACCTTTTTCATAGACGGTTGTGGTATAAAAATTATTGATTTCACGATATTGCCGTGGGCGAACCGGATGGGCAAGAGGACCAGCATCTTCGGGGAACTGTGCAATTTTCAATACACGAACATCGGAAATCCTGTGGACCGGACGCGAGCGTTGGTCAGAGGAAAATTCCTGATCGCGATAGACTGTCAAACCTTCTTTCAAACAAAGTTGGAACCAGTCACGGCAGGTAATGCGATCGCCTGTCCAATTATGAAAATATTCGTGGGCAATAACGCGTTCTATGCCCGCATAATCGAAATCGGTTGCTGTGTTTGGGTCGGCAAGGACATATTTATCATTGAAAATATTCAGCCCTTTGTTTTCCATTGCACCCATATTGAAGTCGGAAACCGCAACAATATTGAAAATATCAAGGTCATATTCGCGCCCGAACTTTTCTTCATCCCAACGCATTGCGCGTTTGAGTGAATCCATTGCATAAGCTGCGCGTTCTCTTTTTCCTTTTTCGACATAAATTCCGAGCTTTACTTTCCGCCCTGACATAGTGGTGAAACTATCGTCATAATGGTCAAGAGCGCCGCCAACGAGGGCAAAAAGATAGCATGGTTTGGGATGCGGATCTTCCCAGATTGCATAATGGCGCCCGCCTTCAAGTTTGCCGGTTTCCAGAAGATTGCCATTGGAAAGAAGTATCGGTTCATTCTTTTCATCAGCCTCGATGCGTGTTTTGAAAACCGAAAGAATATCAGGACGATCATAAAAATAGGTGATCCGGCGGAAGCCCTGTGGCTCGTTCTGGGTGCAATAAACGCCGTTGGAAAGATAAAGCCCCATCAATTGGCGATTTTTCTTGGGATTGATTTGCGTGGTAACCTGAAGAGTAAATTTTCCTGAAGGGGGATTGTGAATTTCAAGTTTATCAGGTGTTGCCGAATAGTCTTTAGGCTCGAGTTTCTGACCGTTGATTGCCACTGACAACAGTTTCAATTCGTCCCCGACAAGAACCAATGGTGTTCCTGCTTTGGTGTTTTTACGTGGTGAAAGGGAAAGTTTCGATTTGACGATTGTTTCGGTAGGATGGAGCGAAAAATCGAGCTCGGTGTTGGAAATTGCGTAATCGGTGGGTTTGTAATCTTCGAGACGATATACTGGAGTGTCAGATTTGGTCATAAATCGTGCCTTTTTATAGAAGTTTATTATGAAGGTAAGCATATTTTGTCGAAACGACAACCGGCTCGAAAAGAAATCTCTGTTCATGCACACCAATGTGAATGGGAAATAGCATTTGCCCAACCTTCACAACGTTTATTTTGGCAGCCAGCTTGTATATGAATGAAGAAAATGTCTCGTGCAAAGCAA
>CAMLLT010000014.1 GCA_946480935.1 uncultured Bartonella sp.
GAAGGCAAAAGTTCGAAATTGCCTGCCATAAAAGCCCTTGGGCACGATGTGCCTTGGATTTGTCAAAACATTCAAAAGGCGCAATTGTCAAAAATACCGGCGCATTCTGGCCGCCTTCGACTTTGAAACTTTCGCCGAGACTTGTTCCGTCAAGATTTTGATTGGAACCTAGAACATTTGTAAGTGTCATATAGCAACGTGCAACAGGATTTTGCGAATGCGCTTTGTCATTGACAATCATCACCCATTCGTCACGGTCATCCGCCACATTTTCTTTTGCCGGAACTGTTTTTTCAAGACCGTCGGATAATCTCCGCAAACGGGCTTCCAAAGAACCGAATGTTGCAAGTAAGAGAGAATCGCTCTTATCGCTAATTTCATTATCCGGTTGTTCGAGAACTGTCCTTGCACAAGCTGTCATTTCAATGCTCCTCATTGAAGCGCTGTTGATTTAAAAGCAACCAACATCATGTCCTGCTGTCGATTTAGAACTTTCTTGTTGCATGACAATGACGGGAAAGTGATTTTTTCAAGGCAATGCACAATCGGCCGGAAATAGGATTAACAATTGGTAAATATAGGCTTTTTTCTATGTTTATAAGAGCTTGAAACGGCTTAGCCGGTTAAGGACCGCAATTTTATTTCTGTCAAAAAAATGGCAAAGGCAGATGTTAGAGGGCTGATGTATCAAAAATGGATATGATTTTTTGTCCTTTTTCGTCTCTAATGGAGGCTGATGACGATCGGAATCGTTTCGTCGTAACAGGTATTGGGAAAGAGGGGTTTATCGAACCGGATTTTTTTCAACAAGCTTTAGAGAAAAGTGCACGCACTCGTTTTAAGTTATTTTTCCATCGGCAAAAGTCCAACCAGATCAAAGATGCCGGTATATAGACTTGGCATAGAATTATTCGTTGAAGTTGAGACAAGAGAACGGATGATTTTGGTAAAACGCATGAGTACAAGTTTTTTTCGGCTTTAGAAAATGCGGATGAAAAGCGGCTGACGGGTTTTCCGGATTTTTCAGCCTATAAACGGGCAAGCAGCGAGCCTGATTGCGAAGTTGAAAATTCTAGTTTGCTTTTTGCTTTTCCCGTTTCCAGTGCAGCAATTCATCGAGCACGATCAGGACGGCGCCGACCGTTATGAAACTGTCAGCAAGGTTGAAAATGGCAAAGGAGAAAACATCGTCGATATGGAAAGAAATGTAATCAATGACATAGTGAAAACGTACGCGGTCAATCAGATTGCCAATAGCACCACCGATCACCAGCAGAAAGCCAAATCGCGAGAGTGATTTTTCCGGTCCTGCATTTTTCCATAGCCAGATGACGAAACAAATAATGCATAATGTCAATATAATCAGCCCCCAATCGGAGACTGATGACAACATGGAAAAAGCAATTCCAGGGTTGCGGGCGTGATAAAGTGAAAGAAACGGCAAAAGGTCGATTTCTTCTCCGACTGCCAATGTGTCGACCACCCAATGTTTGATCAATTGATCAAGGCCAACTGTAATAACAAGTCCCGCTATAAGTGTGATGAGGGATTTTGCCTTCATGAACGGGCCTCTCGCGGGTCAAGCGTCAGGTTATGACGGCGGATTTCATAGAGCATGACACCGGTTGCCACAGCAAGATTGAGTGAATCAGCACGTCCTGCCTGCGGAATACGGGCAAGTTGATCACAGCTATCGGCAAGATTATCCGGAAGACCTTGTTGCTCGTTGCCCATAAAAAGAATGATAGGTCCCTTTTTATAGTCGATTGTGCGGTAATCGACGGATCCTTTTAAATGTGTACCGATGATTTGACCATGAAATCCGGTGCGCCATTTTAAAAACTCGTCGGCACTTATTTTAAAAAGCGGAAGAGCAAAAATCGAACCCATGGTTGCGCGTACCGTTTCAAGCGAATAGGGGTCGGTTGTCTCGCCAATCAGGATAAGCCCCTTTGCACCTACTGCATCGGCTGTGCGAATAATGGTCCCGAGATTGCCGGGGTCACGAATTCGGTCAAGTGCCACATAGACATCTTCTCCCTTGGCATTGAAGGTAGACATGTCACGCCAGCGTTGTTCGAAAACGCCAACCACCATTTGCGGATTGTCGCGCCTTGTTACCGATTCCATAACCTTCTGGTTTGCTTCGATAATGAGGCCACCGGAAGCTTTTGTGCGGGCTGCTGTTTTTTCAATCAACGGGTTGCCTAGGCCTGCTTTGGAAAACAGAAGTGTGCGTATTGTCCAGCCGAGATCAAGCGCATCAATAATAAGCTTCAACCCTTCGGCCATAAAAACGCCTTCACGATCGCGATTTTTTTTAAGCGACAAGGATTTCATATCCTTGATAATCGGATTGGCAAGCGAGGTAATTTCTTTAACCTGACCGTGTTGTCTTTGTGTTGTCATATTAAAAAATCCAGCGGCTAAAAAGAGAAGTTGAAAGCGCCCTTTTTGCCTTTTCTTCACGCAAAATAAGTTCACCCGATTCGATGCGCCCGCCAAGGCCGGTAAATTCGTCACGCATCAATTCATGGATTGCAAAAAATGAGGCACGAATAGAATAGGCAGTCAAGATCACGGCAATCGGATTATCGGATAATATGGCGCGACATCCTTTGACCATTTCGGGCAAATGATCAAAAAGTTGCCACACCTCGCCATGGGGGCCGCGCCCGTAAGCCGGCGGATCAAGTAAAATAATGTCATAATGTTTGCCGCGGCGCCCTTCACGTTCGACAAATTTCATCGCATCATCACAGATCCAGCGAATGGGGCGATCTGTCAAATGTGCAACTTCTTGGTTTTCTTTGGCCCATAAAATAGCTTTTTTAGATGCGTCGACATGGGTGACCTCGGCTCCTGCTCTTGCCGCAATAAGCGAGGCAAGACCGGTATAGCCGAAAAGGTTCAATACCTTGACCGGACGGTTTGCTTTTTTAATTAACCCTTCCATAAAACGCCAATGGGCATCTTGCTCGGGAAAGACCCCAACATGGCGAAATGACGTAAAGCGGCCGAGAAATGACATTCCATCCCATGACAATGGCCATGTTTCGCCAAGGGGAAGTTTCGGAAAATTCCAGCGCCCCATGCCTTCTTCATCGGTATTTCCGGTAAAAATCGCATCGACATCCTGCCAATCTTTTTCACTTAATGCAGGTTGCCATAAAGCTTGTCCTTCAGGACGAATAATGCGCAAATTTCCGTAACGCTCGAGTTTGAGGCCATTACCGCTGTCGATCAATGCATAATTTTCGCTTGCTGCCGTCTCAAGAATGACCGGCAATTTTTCTTCGGGCCTTTTTCCTGAAGGGCGCGGTAAAAAGCGGCTTTTCACTCCCGTTGTGCTTCCACTCTTATCGTCGCGCGCCACCTCTTTGGCTGATTGCACTGCGGTATCCGGTGTGTGCGCTTTGTGCAACTTTCCTGAATTATTGGCGCGCACAGCTTTCCGTCTTTCAGGCTTATCTCCTGTTTCGAGGGCCTTTTTCGGACTATAGGGAGCACCTTTGCGTGATATTTTTAATCCGCGTTTTTTTTCTTTTGGGTGTTGTGCTTTCACAATCTGGCGTTTTCCATAAATTTCAGGATGTTCTTTGTTTATAAAACATCTTTTTCAAAAAGGTATAGTTTTCTTGCACACTTCGAAAGAAGGATTTAGCTCATCGACAACGTGTTCCACTGTCACAACGACCATAAAATTTTAGTATAATCATTATCTTTAATTTTTGTTTATGCAGTTTTGAAAGGCGTGGGAGATAAGCAGTTAATGCCAAAAACTTTGCTAAAATTTAAATGGCAAAAGCAAATTTTGGGTGTCACAAATATTCAAAAACAACGAATAACGGCTACCCAAAAAAGCAGGCAAAAAAACAATAAAATATGCGCATAAAGTTATTGAACCGCCAAAGGCTTATAATCGCGGTTATTCTGTTTGAGCGTTCTGGTTAAAATGTTAAAAAAATCCGAGAATACAAAAGAAAGATGAGCGAAAAAATTCTGCTTGGCCAGCGGGCTCGATATTCAGGAGTGGTCGACAACGGTGAGATCTGTTTTCGTCAAATCCGGTTTTTTCGACATATCCATTTTAAGCCCTTGCAGTTCGGTTTGTGTGTCTTTCAGGGCTTTACGAAAGCGATGTTGGGTAAACCAGACAGTTATTCCGCCAATAATGATGCCGATGATGAGCGCGAGAAACAGCCAGACAAACAGCGGAGCATGATAGACAAGGCTGGTGTCGGCTGTATCAAATGGATTGAGACTTAAAGCAACGCTCGCCCGATTGGCAATGATAAAAGCAATCAGGATGATGCCAACCGGAATCAATATGATCAGACTAACGATCTGCTTTAGGGTCATGATGTTACTCGTTGTTCAAGCGGTCCCTTAATTCTTTACCGGTTTTGAAAAACGGAACCCATTTTTCTTCAACCGAAACAGATTCCCCCGTGCGCGGATTGCGACCGGAACGCGCCGGCCGATTTTTAACAGAAAACGCACCAAATCCGCGTAGTTCAACCCTATTTCCTTCGGCCAGAGCCGTGGATATTTCGTCAAATACAGCACTGACAATATTCTCAATATCCCGTTGGAAAAGATGAGGATTGCGGTTAGCGATAATCTGTACAAGTTCCGACTTAATCAAGACAGCCTCCAATTTTGATCAGCGCAGTGACGATCGCCCCTTTTTAAAAACCAAGGCCAATGACGATTCGCCGATCGATAATCCCATGACTGGCAGGCATTTTAACTTCCCGTTTAAAACTTCTGCCAGTTGTCCTTCAACATTACAAAATATAATTGACGTGATAGTTTATTGTCTGTCTAGCGCATTTCGTCAACGCTCTTTAGTTAAAAAATATGCGTAATCATATAAAAATCATGGAAAAAATTGTGTTACCAGCTTCTTTGCTCCGGTTAATTTGCAAAATCGATAAACCTACAAATATTGAAGAGCGATGAGAATTGCTCTAAATATTGAACTGGTATATGGAATTTTCTCATGGCGGTTATTGTCGCAAAAACGGGTAAAAATTTTTAGGAGTATAATGGACAACAGTTCGGAAATTTTTTCAGCAAGTTATAAATCCGATGCTGTTTTCGATGCTGCTCGGCGTCATTCAGTACGTGTTCACATATTGAAATTTCTGCTGCCCGTCATTGCAATTGTTATTGCGCTGGTTTTTTCATGGTTCACATTTTTTGCAACACCCGGCACAAGTGACTTGGTTATTTTAAACAATGATCAGGGAACCGACGGGCAGTTGACAATGACAGACCCCAAGCTTGAGGGCTATACATCGGACAACAAGCCTTATTCATTAAAAGCCAACAAAGCTATTCAAGATCCTCGTCATCCGGGCATGATAGAATTGCAGCAGATTATTGCCACTCTTCCCCTTGGGCAGCGTGGTGAAGCTGCTGTCAATGCCGTCGGCGCGTTTTATGATAATGTTAACGGACGGCTGCAATTTGATAAACCATTCGAAATCAAAACAAATGACGGAATGGTTGCCAAACTCGATTCAGCTAACGTGAATTTGTCGACAAGCCAATTGAGTACCGACCAACCGGTTGATATTGTTCGCGGTGGACAACATTTGAAGGCGAACGGTTTACAAATACGTGATAATGGACAAGTGTTATTCTTTAATCGTGGTGTCAGTCTTGTCATCGACAATGCAAATGCGCAATAAGGAATAAAATGCGTGCCTTTAAAAAAGCGGTGTCGGTTTATTTGAGGATTATAAAATGAAGCCTTTAAAGCAGTACTTTTCTCACCTTGGTGCAGTCATGGCAACGGGATTGGCTTTCATGAGCCTCGGACAGACACCTTCATTGGCACAACAAACAAATTTTGGTGTCAATCTTTCAGGTGGAAAAGAGCCTGTCGAACTCAATGCCGATAATCTGGAAATGCGCGATAAAGAAGGTGTCGCTATTTTCAGTGGCAATGTTTCTGTTGTTCAGGGCGACCGAATTTTGCGAACGTCAAAATTGATTGTGCATTATGCCAAGGCACCTGAAGAGGGCAAGAAAGATAAAACCGACGAGGGTAAAGATAAAGACACAGATGCCAACCAAAATGCTTCGGCAAAGTCGGCAGCAACAGGTGTCGGTGGTCTCGGTTCGACAGGTGTCGAGAAAATGGAAGCTTCGGGAAAAGTTTACATCAAAACAGCCACACAGGTTGCAACCGGTGATGAAGGTGTTTTCGACGGCAAATCGAAGCTGATGGTTTTAACGGGCAAACGCGTCATTTTGGCAGATGGTGATAATGTGGCGACCGGTTGTAAATTGACCGCCCATATGGATACTGGGAAAGCTTTCCTTGAAAGCTGTAAATCGGCGGGGCAGAATGGTCGTGTTTCGATCATTATGAATCGTAACGAACAAAACGGAAAATGAGCGTTTTATGTCACAAAGTGATTCGCAAGTGGCTTTTGAACAGATCGCCTATGGAGAAGGTTCGGGCAACAATCTGAAGGAACGCCTCAAAGGGACACTGGCTGCTCGCGATTTAACGAAAACCTATCGTGGGCGCAAAGTTGTCAAAGGCGTGTCTTTCGGTGTGCGCGCAGGAGAGATTGTCGGTATTCTCGGTCCTAACGGAGCTGGTAAAACGACATGTTTCTATATGGTAACCGGACTCGTCGAGGTTGATAGCGGTAGCATCGAGATTGACGGTTTTGATGTGACGGATATGCCGATGTACCGCCGTTCACGTTTGGGCATCGGTTATTTGCCGCAAGAAGCTTCCATTTTTCGGGGGCTTTCGGTGGAAGACAATATTAAAGCGGTTTTGGAAGTGGTCGAAAAAGACCGCAAGAAACGCGCAGAAGAGCTTGACGCGCTTCTTGACGAATTCAAGATTGCGCATTTGCGCAAAAGTCCGTCTTTAGCGCTTTCAGGCGGCGAAAGACGGCGTTTGGAAATTGCCCGTGCACTTGCTTCGCGTCCTAATTTTATGTTGCTTGATGAACCTTTCGCCGGTATTGATCCGATTGCGATAGCCGATATTCAGCAATTGGTACGGCATTTGAAAAGTCGTGGTATCGGCGTTTTGGTAACCGATCATAATGTTCGTGAAACATTGGGGCTTGTCGACCGCGCTTATATTATCCACGATGGTCAGGTTTTAACCCATGGGCAGCCGGATGATATTGTCACCAATGCGGATGTACGCCGCCTTTATCTTGGCGACCAATTTTCGCTATAATCTTTATTTCGCGTGCAGCCGCAACCCGATATAAAATTTCATGTTTTTTGACAGGTTGACCCTGCCCACTCACGATCTGATAAAGCTGTTGTTGGTCTATGTTATTTCGTGCGAAAATAAAAAGTGCCGGCAAAGAAATGCCGATAATAAGCCTGCAAAAAAATATAAATGAGTATCCCCGACAATATTTATTTCAAAGATTATCGTAAAAACCGCTTATTAGCTATTGTGATGACGCGCAGTGAAAGTACCTTGGATAACCTTTTAAAGATCGCCCTATAAAGGAAAGGCCAAGCGTTCCGAAAAGCAATTTATCGGACTGTTTTTCCTGAAAAATTGGGTCAACAAGATCATGAGGAAGCGGTTCGCGAAAGCTTTATAATTTTACTTTTCTGCGACGGCATGGATTGTCTCAAATCGCGGACAAAGTTTGAAGCTTGTTATTTTTCTCATTTTTTAGTTGACAAGCAAGGATCATACCATTTTCGTTGAGGAGAAGAATTTTAACAAGTTATAGGACCGAGGTTACAAAAACCGGTTCGTTTTGTGTGATGTTCATTGGCCGTTTCGCGTGGGGTCCATTGGGGAGGAATAAGGTTTATGGCACTGGCACCATCTTTTGAGCTTCGTCAGTCACAATCGCTGGTGATGACTCCCCAGTTGATGCAGTCGATTAAACTTCTTCAGATGACGGCTGCGGAACTTGAACATTTTATCGAGGAGGCGTTGGAAAAAAATCCCTTGCTCGAGCGCCAAAATGGGCAAGAGTTTACAGAAAAAATCGATAACGAAGCCGATAAAAATAGCGACGTTCAAACCAATAATATATTCGACAATTCCTCGGACGCACCTGAAAATTTCGAGAAAAATATCGATAGTGATCGAAATCTCTATGAGACACCTGATCCGGAAACATTATCCAATATGTTTGACGGAGGCGATGAGGCTGTCTTTTCGCAAAAATCTTCGCCAGAACATTTTGGGGAAAAAGAATATTCATCCGATTGGTCGACATCTTTCATTGGATCTTCGCCAATTGAAGATGTGAATGTCGTGGAAACGGTTGCATATAAACCTGGTTTGCAGGATTTTGTTGGCGAGCAAATCGGCTTTACATTCAAAAACAAAGAGGAGCACGATATTGCTTGCTACCTTTCTTCCGAACTTGATGAAGCGGGTTATTTTACCGGTTCGGTTGATAAAGTAGCTGAAGAATTGTCAGTTTCAGAAACATTGGTCCACAATATTCTGAATCGTTTACAACAGCTCGACCCTCCGGGCATATTTGCCACGTCACTTTGCGAATGTTTGTCATTGCAACTCGAACGACAAAACCGCCTTGATCCGGCAATCAGCGTAATACTCGATAATCTCCCGCTTTTGGCCAAACGTGATTTTGTCACGCTTTCCAAACTTTCCGGTCTCGAAGAAAGCGAAGTTGTCGATATATTGAACGAGATTCGCAGTCTCGATCCCAAACCGGGGACAGCTTATAGCGCATCGACACCAATCCCTGTCGTGCCTGATGTGATTATTTCCGAGAACCCGGATGGAGAATTTACTGTTGAACTCAATCGCGAGGTATTGCCAAAACTTGTTATTCATCGCGATTATGTTGTCAAAATCGGAAAGGATAATGTCGATCGGAGTTTCATCAGTAATTGTTTCCAGAATGCCAACTGGTTGCTCAAAGCGCTCGATCAGCGTGAACGCACACTCATCACAGTCAGTGCCGAAATTGCCCGCCACCAGCAAGAATTTTTGCGTCGGGGTGTTTCTTTTTTAAAACCTCTCACGCTGGCAACAGTAGCCGAAGCGGTTCACATGCATGAATCGACTATAAGTCGGGTAACCGCCAATAAATATGTGGCAACTCCGCGAGGCATTTTCGAAATGCGCTGCTTTTTTTCAGCGGCTCTGCAATCCGCAGATGGCGGGGAACAATATGCAGCCGAAGCGGTACGTCAACGTATTCGCAAATTAGTCGACAGTGAAACTGCCGATCATGTGCTTTCCGATGATACACTTGTCCAATTACTCAAAAAAGAGAATATCGATATAGCCCGTCGCACTGTAGCCAAATATAGAGAAATGATGAATATTTCCTCTTCAGTATTGCGCCGTAGAGAAAAGAAACGCCAAATTCAAACAACCATAGATTGATTTTTGTCGATTGACTTATTGTTGATAAATGACTAGAAGCCGGCTTTAAAAAGTCAGTTTTCCGGTCTTTTCAGGAAAAGACACGCTTTGAGTTGCTTCCGCTTGAAGATGTCGTTAAACTGCAGAGATCACGAATTATGAACGAGGTTTATAATGAGCTTGCGCATTTCGGGAAAGCATATGGATATTGGTGAAGCTTTCCGTACGCGGATTGAAGACCGTATCAATGATGCGATTTCAAAATATTTTGCCGGCGGTGTCACAGGACATGTTACTGTTGTCAAATCCGGTTCGCGTTTTTCAGCTGAATGCGTATTGCATTTGAGTTCTGGCGCGGTGTTGCAGACAACGGGTCAGGCACAAGATCCTCAAGGTGCTTTCGATGCGGCAGCAGAACGTCTGGAAACGCGCCTTCGTCGTTACAAACGGCGTTTGAAATCACGCAGCAACAAGCAGAATGACAATACTGCTTTTGCCGAATATGCCTATCACATTATGGAACCGGTGCCCGATGAAGATGAAGGCTTGCCGGAAGATTATGCCCCGACAATTGTGGCAGAAACATCGATGACATTAAGAGACATGTCTGTTGCCAATGCTGTTGTCGAACTTGATCTGATGGATAATCCTGTATTGGTGTTCCGCAATGCGGTTGATGGAAAAATCAATATTGTCTACCGGCGGGCTGATGGAAATATCGGCTGGATCGACCCCTCATCCATTACTAATAAAGCCTGAATAAGGAAGTTCCTTTTCCCCGTTTTTTCAAATTATGAGGAAAAGGGATTATCCACACCCTTGATGTTCTTGGCTCGATTTCGCGAGCTTGAGAAAGAATTCGGGATGGAAAAAAGGAAACCACATGGATCTTAGTGATTTGATTGCACCGGAAGCGATTATTCCTGCCCTTAAGGCAAATTCCAAAAAACAGGTTTTGCAAATTATGGCGGAAAAAGCAGCCTCTCTGACCGGTCTCGACGAGCGAACGGTGCTTGATACGGTACTTCAACGTGAAAAGCTCGGTTCGACCGGCGTTGGCAATGGTATTGCCATTCCTCATAGCAAGCTTGCCAATGTCGACCATATTATCGGTGTTTTTGCCCGCCTTGCAACGCCGGTTGATTTCGAAGCGCTTGATGATGAACCGGTTGATCTGGTTTTCTTGCTTCTGGTTCCTGAAAGCGCAGGCGCCGATCATTTGAAGGCACTTTCCAGAATTGCCCGCGTTTTGCGTGATAATGATATGGTACAAAAATTACGCAATACACGTGATGCAGCTGCCATCCATACTTTTTTGACACAGCATCCGGCCGCGTCGAACGCCGCATAATATACCGGCTTGCGCCCGCATGAACTTCGCATGTGGGCATTTTATTCTTTTTGCCTGGAAATTTTTATACGCAAAGCTTTTGCCAATTATCGTGAGTTGACCGGTAAAGACGTGGCTGATAGGCTCCTATCGCCGGATTTATGTTTTGTTGTCAGGCAATTTCAATGGCAGGATAAAATAATGACCTCTTTGGCCCATCAGAATGATGATCGCTTTCGTGAGCCGGGCATCGCCGCTCCGCTTACTTTTCTTATTATGTTTGTTTTTTTCATCTATGGCGCATTATTGCTTGGTCTTCTCGGTTTATCAAACTGGATTATCCATGCATGGAACCTGACATTTTTTATTAATCTCGGAAAATTCGGCGTCTTTCTTCTAGCCATTCTTATACCGGCTCTGTGGGCGATTATTGTTGGTATCTGTGCCTCTATTCCTTATTATATCCTGCGCTCGCGCGGGCACTATCTTATGGCCTCGAAAGTGGCAATGATTATTGTTTTTGCGATGTTCCATATCTTTGCTTTGCCATGGATTTTATGGCCAATAGTGCGTCGTGGTTCGCCAAAATTACGGCATAAACGCATTGAAAAACTGCGCCAGATGGTCAGAGATGGAAAGATGAAAGACCGTCTTGCCGAACGCCATCAGCGGCTATTGGCTCGCGGATATCAATTTTCGTGAACCGGTTTCAAGGCTTCTTGCCAGTTTTAAGGCTTTTAGCTGGTCTTACTTCTTCGGTTAGCTCCAAATAACAGAGCTTAAAAAGACGCTTAAAAATTTTTTGAAATGGTATCACAAAGAGATAGTTTCAATTTTAAAAGCTAAAAAGTTGTATTCGCTTGGGCCGGAACATCAGGGCGCGACAAAACATTGTGTCGGGTCATCTTCTGGCTCAGACAAGTTCAGGCTCGGAAAAATATATCGGGCGCGCGGTTCAAAAAAATTTGCCGATCAAAAAAATAAAAATTCCAGCGATATAAATCAGGGCAATCAAGACTAAAAAAACCGGATATGCACATTTTGCAAACCCGGTCACATAAGTGTATTTGCAAAGCCTAGTTGTTTTTGAGGCTTGCCAATGAGCGGCGATTATAACGGCGAGGTGTAATGCACCAGTAAACGCCACCTGAAACAAGAGCAGCGACGAGATTGATAACAGTTTCACCGAAAGAGAGTGCCATTCCACTCATCCATAGAGAAATGAAATAAAGGATAGCAGCGATAACGGCAGCCAATAGATAATAATGCATCTTGTAGAAATGCCGGTGTTCGCCATAAATAATTGCCAGAATGAAGACAACGCCCACAATCAAGAAATGCGGCGGAACAGCATAAAGAGGATTATTCGGCGATAACATATCGTGTAATGTTACATCATGTTCGAGGAGCAATACCGTCAATCCGATTTGCACAATCATAAATGCGGCTTCGGCAAAGATACAACCGACTAAAATCCATGTAATGTGAAATGCAGTAATACTTTTCATGTCACTTCCTATTCGAGCCACCATTTTCAGTCGCCATGTCCGGCAATCATCATGGCTTCAAGTTTTAACCGTTCCGACTTTCTTAAACGTTCCGACTGTGATTTGAGTTGCCCGCAAGCAGCAAGAATATCCCGTCCACGCGGCGTCCTTATCGGTGAAGCATAACCGGCCTGATTAATCAAATCGGCAAACCGCTCGATTTGTTCCCAATCAGAACACTGGTAATTGCTTCCCGGCCAGGGATTAAAGGGAATAAGGTTGATTTTTGCAGGTATGCCTTTCAGAAGTTTGATCAAACCTCGGGCATCGTCAAGACTGTCATTCACATCCTTGAGCATGACATATTCAAAGGTTATCCGTTTTGCGTTTGATAGTCCCGGATAAGCACGGCACGCGTCCAGCAGTTCGGCCAAAGGATATTTTTTATTGATAGGAACCAATATATCGCGCAATTCGTCACGAACAGCGTGAAGCGATATGGCAAGCATCACGCCGATTTCTTCACCGGTTTTGAAGATTCCCGGAACAACGCCGGATGTTGACAATGTGATACGGCGTTTTGAAAGCGACAACCCTTCACCGTCCGAAGCAATAAGCAGCGCCTGTTTGACTGCTTCGAAGTTATAAAGCGGTTCGCCCATTCCCATCATAACGATGTTGGTAATTTTGCGCCCCTCTGCCGGTACAATAGCACCGTCAGGCGTGTCTTTATCAGGAAAATCGCCGAGCCGGTCGCGGGCTATCAGCAGTTGCCCAAGGATTTCTTCAGCCGTGAGATTGCGAACCAGTTTTTGGGTTCCTGTATGGCAGAATGAACATGTGAGCGTACATCCCACTTGCGAGGACATGCACAAAGTGCCACGCCCCTCTTCGGGAATGTAAACCATTTCGACTTCAACAGGTTTTCCGGCGCCGCGGGAAGGAAAGCGCAACAACCATTTGCGTGTTCCATCGTTGGATATTTGTTCTTCGACAATTTCCGGACGGGCAATGGAAAAATGTTTTTTCATTTTTTCACGCATGTCCTTGGAAATATTGAACATGTCGTCGAAATTGGAAACACCGCGCACATAAAGCCAATGCCAAAGCTGGCTCACACGCATACGTGTCTGACGTTCCGGTACGCCTATCTCCTGTAACGCGCTTGCCATTTCAGCGCGCGACAAGCCAATAAGGGATGCTTTTGTTTCATCCATTCTGGCAGGGCGCAAAAGCGAAGTCGCGCCGATAGGTCTAAGATCGTAGGATACGCTCATATTTTCCAAAGCTCTGAATAAAGTTCTGTCTTGGCGGATTTAGCATAAAAGCAAGCCAACGTCACCACACTTATGCGCCATAAAACGAGCACCGCACCATGACAATATCATGATGCAGTGCCGAAACGGGGAAAAATTGAAAAATTCGTGTTATTTGCATTTCTGTGCAGCGTTGAGAGCTGCGGTAATTCCCTTCAATGAATAGGTATAACTTGTATTTGTTCCACGCTGGGAAACAGCTTTGACAGAAAGATTGGAACCGCTTTTCATGGCTGCAACAAGTTGGCTCTCTGTTGCCGGTGATGCTGCCCAGGCAGAGGAATCCTTGGTAAAGAATTCGAAATTTTTGCCATCCACAGAAACGGTAACTTTGTCCTTCAGGGCATAGCCTGCCATGAATTGCGGTTCATATGTAACAGGGCTTCCGGCACGTTTGCTGACGAGGAAATAATTGTCGCCATGGTTGACCGATTTTGGTTCTGCAGTAATCGGGGCGGAAAGCACATAACATACTGTACTGTTTCCTGATTTATAAGAATAGGCACCCCATGCATCAAATTGGTTGATGCGTGTAGGTGTCTGTGCCGAAGCAGTTCCGGCAACTCCCATAATCAAGACAGACGCAGCAACAAAAATTTTTCCAAACATCGTATACTCAGCTCACTTTTTGTTTTCTATTGGCAAAGCCAGATGGCTTCAAACCGGCGATTTTACAAAATCAGCATATCATTCTCACAACATGCTTTCAGTGTTACATGCAATTTTGACTAGTTTATGGTTACCAAAAAGTGAAGTTTTGTCCGGAAATTACAATTTTAATGAAAAACTATTTTTTGGGCATTTCAATCGAACCCTTTTCCAGAGCTTTTCGTGCAGCCTGATAATGTGCGTCGGTGATGTGGGCTCGCACTGCTGAAATCGCAATTGTAAGGACTGCAATATCATCGGTGAAACCGATAACAGCCAACATGTCGGGGATAAGATCGAAAGGCATTACAAAATAAGCGAGTGCTGCAAGAAGAATGCCGCGTACCCGTGTCGGTGTTTCAGGGTCAAATGCGCAATAATAACTGGCAACGACATCTTCCATAAAAGGAATGTGTCCCGCCGCTTTACGAACTGTTTTCCAGAAAGCCGCCCGTACTTTCGCAGCACGACTTTTTTGCGTTTCTTCTGATTCGGGCTTCAAAATTTTTTCGATTGTTGTTTTATCCATCTTAAAATTCCGTCCGCAGAAATGTCCTCAAACTACGCTTTTTAACAATGATAGAAGTAGGAAGTTGTGATAATTTTACAAGTTTTCCTTTTTCGGAAATGTTATCGGGACGAATTTGAAAATTGAAAGCAACACTTTCTTTTACGAAAATCCGCTCTTGACTCTGATTTATATTCGATTCCATAATAGAACAAAACGAGAACATTGTGTGAGTCTTTTATGCCGGATATAGCCCAATTACGCCGCCTCATTGCCCGCATGGAAGGAAAACCTGTCGCTTTTTCTATGGATGACAATAGGAAAGGCAAGGAAAAACCTGCTCTTCCTGAAGGCTATTTCTATCTCGGGCATGAAGAGGTGGATTTTGCGGCTGGTCCATTTCCCTCTTATGCCTTGCATGAAGTTATTTCAGGGCCTGCCGCCATGAATAGTGCAACCGGTTTTTCTCTCGGTCTTCTCAAGCGCAATGAAAAGGCAAACTGCCCATTTATCTGGCTGGAAGAAGAAAGCACAGAAATAGAATATGGCATTCCTTATCCTGTCGGTATTTCTGCTTTCGGGCTTGATCCGGCGCGATTTATTCTGGTGCGTTGTCAAAAGGCCGAAGATGTATTGAAAGCGGCTGATGATGCATTGGCAACGTCCAGAGTGGGCGGTTTGTTGTTAAGCCTTTCGGGGGCTTGTCGGGCGCTTGATTTTACAGCCACCCGACGTTTGCATCTGGCAGCAGAAAAAGCACATTCGCCGGTTGTTCTGGTGCTTGGCAAAGAGGCTTTGAAAAACAGCAACGCTGCCACACGTTGGCAAATCAAAGCAGCACCTTCCGAAAGTTCGGGTGCAAAAGCACCGGGGCTAACAAATTACGATGTCACACTTTTGCGAAATAGGGCCGGATATACCGGACATTGGTTGATGCAATGGAACATCCATGACCAGATTTTTACAAAACCCCAAGAAATACGGCATACACGGCCGGCTCTATCTGGCACTCGCTTTTCCTCGCCTGCCGATAGACCGTCTGAAGACGGTTTTGCCGCCTGAAAAAGCCCCGGATTTCACAAAACCTTTTGCAATTGTTGGCCGTTCTGTCCACGGACTGAGGCTCGTTTGTGTCAATGAGGCGGCTACACATGCGGGTCTTTATCCGGGGCTTTCTCTGGTTCATGCACGCAGCCTCTGTGAAAGAATAGAAACAGTCAATGAAGCGGAAGAGGCCGACAAGGACTATCTTCAATATCTCGCCCGAAATGCCGGTCGGTTTACGCCACTTGTAGCCTATAGCCTTCCCTTTGGTTTGATACTTGATGTAACAGGCTGCGATCATCTTTTCGGGGGGCCACAAAAAATGCTCGAAAAAGTGACCGTTTACTATAAGGGGCTGGGGCTTGAGACACTCTCTGCACTGACAGTAACACCGGCAGCCGCACGGGCTTTTGCCCGTTTTGGTGTCAACCGTTTTGTCACAAAAGAAGATTTTGTTTTAAGATTGGATCGGCTGAAATTACCGGCACTTGAAGCAAAGCCGGATGTCCAGATGGCACTTCGCCGTGCCGGATTTTATTGTTTGAAAGATATTCAGGCGGTTTCGCCAAAAGCACTGGCTGCACGCTTTGGCGAAGTTTTGCCTGCCCGCCTTGATGCCCTTTATGGAAAAAGACAGGAACCGCTTTCATTCATAAACCCGCCTCCATCCCTTTATTTGTCATTACGTTTGGAAGAGCCATTGATTGATGTAACAATGGTTGAAAAACAGTTTTTTGTTCTGGCAAAAGAATTTTTCAAGCGTCTGACGAAGCTCGGTCTGGGGTGTCTGATGATAAACATCATCCTTTATCGGGTTGATGGACATATTGACCGGATAGGCATTGAGACCGGTCGCCCTTTGAGCGACCCCGTACAATTCCTGTCGCTTCTTGAGGAACGGCTGAAAAGCTTGAAGACACCGCTCGATGCGGGATATGGCTATGATACTTTGGCTCTTTCGGCAAGTCGTTCCGCTCCCCTTCGCCCCCTTCAGACAGAGCTTGTCAATGATGATCTCGAACCGGCAGAAATCGGGCAACTGGTTGATCGGCTTTCAACCCGTCTGGGGGCAGATCATGTTCTGGTTGCCGGTAGCAAAGAAAGTCATATTCCCGAATATGCAGCTTTTTGGGGGGTAGCGCAGCACCATAAACCGCACACCGAAGCTTTGAAAGCTTTGGATGCACAATTGAAGGCACAAGGATTTTCTCCTCTTCATTCCAATCCGCCAGAACGCCCTATCAGGCTTTTTTGCCCGCCACAGCCCATTGATGTCATTGCTGCTTTGCCGGATGATCCGCCAGCTTCTTTTCGCTGGCGACGGGTTGTCCATAAAATCCGCCTTGCCGAAGGGCCTGAACGTATCAGTGCCGAATGGTGGAAACATACGGGTCCCGATCGTGATTATTATCGCGTGGAAGATGAAAATGGCGAACGTTTCTGGATATTCCGTTATGGCGAATATCCGAAAACCAAGTGGTTTCTGCATGGATTATTTGCCTGAAATTTTTCAGTTTCCAGAGGCTCTAAAGGCAAGTTTACGCATTATGCGTTGGTTTTTGTTCTCTACCAAAAAGTCCGGTTTTTTGAAAAACATGTCTTTACGTCGGGCAAAAAAATCTTTCCGCCAAGAAACGACCGGACAAAATAAGGCATCAACATGTTTGCATTGTCTGTAAGAAGCAATTTTTCGTTTTTAAAAGGCGCTTCCCATCCCGAAGAGCTGGTGGGCGAGGCGGCACGTCTCCACTATGCCGGCATCGGCATTGCCGATGAAAACACATTGGCCGGTGTGGTTCGCGGCTTTGCCATGGCACGGGAAGTTTTAAAACTTGACCCTTCCTTCCGCTATCTTGTCGGTTGTCGTCTGGTGTTTTCGGATGGAACGCCGGATCTTGTTGTCTATCCACGAGACAGAAAAGCTTATGGCATGTTGTGCCGGATGTTGAGTGAAGGAAAAGCAAAATCCGGCGAAAAAGGAGCCTGCCAATTAAAGTTTGAAGATTTTTTGTTTCGTGCGCGCGGTTTCCAGATCATTGTTACAGATGGCGAAAAACTGGAAGACACGTTGAAAAATTTGCAACAGGTGGCAAAGGGGCAAGTCTTTCTGGGTTTGCCGATGAATTTTACCGGCAAGGATGCCCGCTATGGCGAATATCTGGCAACAATGGCCAAAAACTTTAACGTCGGCCTCATTGCTGCTGCCGATATTCTCTATCACAGTGAAGAAAGGCGCATTTTACAAGATATTCTGACAGCAATCCGCCTTCATAAAACAATTGACGAAGCCGGATTTGCGCTTCAAGCCAATAGTGAAAAATATCTGAAGCCGGTGAAAGAAATAGAACGGCTTTATCGGAATTTTTCCGGAGCAATCAAGACGCAACAGGATTTTGTAGCCCCCATTTCCTTTTCACTTGATGACCTTTCCTATTCCTATCCGGACGAGCCGGTTCCTGCCGGTAAAACGCCCCAATCCTATCTGGAAGAATTGACCTGGAAAGGCATGGCTGAAAGGTTTCCAAAAACAGCTTATGAGAGCCTAAAACCACTTCTGGAAAAAGAATTGAAGCTTATCAAGAAGCTTCGCTATGCTCCCTATTTTTTGACTGTTTATGACATTGTCAGTTTTGCAAAATCACAAGGCATTCTTTGTCAGGGTCGCGGTTCGGCCGCCAATTCGGCAGTATGTTTCTGTTTGGGCATCACCAATGTCAATCCGCAACAGATTGATCTGTTGTTTGAACGGTTTATTTCCGAAGAACGCAATGAACCACCCGATATTGATGTCGATTTCGAGCATGAGCGGCGCGAAGAAGTGATGCAATATATCTATCGCCGTTATGGTCGCCATAGAGCTGCAATTGTTGCAACGGTCATCTGTTATCGCAGTCGCAGTGCCATTCGCGATGTCGGCAAAGCTTTGGGCTTGAGCGAAGATATTATAGGAGCCATCGCCTCGACTGTCTGGGGCACATCCGGTAAAAAAGTGAGCGATGAGGAGATTGCTCAAAGAGGACTCGACCCGACAAACCGGATGATTGGTCTGACGGTACGTCTTGCTCATGAATTGGTCGGCTTTCCAAGGCATTTGTCACAGCATGTCGGCGGTTTTGTTTTGACTGAGCAAAGGCTTGACGAAACCGTACCGATCGGCCCTGCTGCCATGAAAGACCGCAGCTTCATCGAGTGGGATAAAGATGACATCGACACTGTCAAATTGATGAAGGTCGATATTTTGTCTTTGGGGATGTTGACCTTGATCCGCAAAGCTTTTGATCTTTTGAAACGTCATAAAAATATCAGCCTTGGCTTGCATGATGTGCCGCGGGAAGACGAAAGCGTCTATAAAATGTTGTCGAAAGGCGATTCGATCGGAGTTTTTCAGGTTGAAAGCCGGGCACAAATGAACATGTTGCCGCGATTGAAGCCGAAACAATTCTATGATCTGGTCATTGAAGTGGCTATTGTCCGCCCCGGCCCGATACAGGGCGATATGGTGCACCCGTATTTGCGCCGTCGCAACCATATGGAAAAGGTTGTTTATCCCTCACCTTCACCACAATTTGGCCCGCCTGACGAATTGCAGCGTGTTCTGGGAAAAACTTTGGGCGTGCCGCTTTTTCAGGAACAGGCAATGCGCATTGCCATAGAAGCTGCCAAATTTACTCCCGATGAAGCCAATCTTTTGCGCCGTGCCATGGCAACATTCCGGCGGGTTGGAACCATTCATACCATGCAGGCAAAAATGGTCGAGGGAATGGTCAGGCGAGGTTACAAGCGTGATTTTGCCGAAAATTGTTTCAAACAGATTGAAGGTTTCGGTGAATATGGTTTTCCTGAAAGCCATGCTGCAAGCTTTGCCCACCTTGTTTATGTTTCGGCTTGGCTCAAATGCCATCATCCGGAAATTTTCGCGACTGCTCTTCTTAATTCCCAACCTATGGGATTTTATGCCCCCGCCCAGATTATTCGGGATGCCCGCAATCACGGTGTCGAGGTTTTACCGGTCGATGTCAATCATAGCCATTATGACCATTGTCTGGAAAAAAATGGCAATGGTTTTTCATTGCGATTGGGATTTCGCCAAATCAACGGTTTTGCCATTGAATGGGGAAAAAGAATCGAACTTCAACAGGCTGAAGGGCGGTTTTCTTCGATTGAAGAATTGCATCGTCGGGTGGTACTACCAAAACGCGCCTTTGAACTTCTTGCCGATGCCGATTGTTTCTCAAGTATCAATAAAGAGCGGCGCTCGGCTTTATGGGCAGTGCGCCGTTTGCCCGATCATGGGAATTTGCCATTATTTGCGGCAGCACAACAATCCGATCTCGGTGAAGAAGAGCCGCTTATCTTTACGCCGATGAAATTGAGCGAACATGTTATTACCGATTATGAAACAACGCGACTGTCGCTCAAAGCCCATCCGGTCAGTTTTTTGCGAAACGACCTTGTGAAAAAGGGTGCGCTTACCTGTCATGACGCAATGGAAATTGCAGGCGGATCTTCTGCAACAATAGCCGGTATTGTTACAGTCCGGCAAAAGCCCGGCAGCGCCAAAGGTGTGGTCTTTTTGACAATGGAAGATGAAAGCGGCATTGCCAATATTGTTGTCTGGCCAAAAATAATGTTGCGCTTTCGCCGCGAGGTCATGGGGGGAAAACTCCTATTGATAACAGGTAAAATACAACGCGATTCTTCCGGTGTTACCCATCTTGTTGCCTCTTATATTGAAGATAGAAGTATGGACATTATCAATCTGAGCGAAATTCCCGAACATTTTGCAGCAATTGAGAGCGAACCTGTGGCCCGCCATCCCCGTCAGTTCCGTGCTCTGCCAAAATCCCGCGATTTCCATTGAAATATTTTTTAAGACTCACGACTTTTAAAGTTTTCAACTTTTTATTTTGCGCCTTTCAAACCGTTTGATGACAAGCTGGATAATGTAGGAGCCTATGAAGATTTCATCACTTGATAGGCATCTGTTCAGCACTTTTAAAAACTGTTGTTTCAATCTTTTAAGGAAGACAAAATCCCGTCAAAAATGAATAAGGCAATAGAGGGCTGATCACGCAAAAGAATAGGTCTGAAAGCCCGAGCTCGCCTCTGTGTCAAGATGATCTGAAAGTCCATGTATCCATTTTCTAGCTTCAAATTTTTTAAACCCGGAAATTTGAAAAATATTCGCATTTTAAAAAAGCATTTGAATGCATTAATTGCCGGTTGTTGCTTGAAAATAAACAGCGGCAATAAAATCCGGAAACCTGATTTCCTGATTATTCACCCGCAGGTAAAAGTGTGGCTACCGGTAAAGTCGCATGATGTTCGATCAACCGATTTTTTTGAAAAAGTTTGAAGACCATTCGGAAGTTCATGTCATTCCGACAACGAACTCCATATTTCATTCTCACAGTCTAATGATAAATAATGCGAAGTAATTATGAATTAAACGAGCTTTGTTTAAGATTTGAACGGCTTAAAAAACGCGCATAGCGCTTCATTTTTCATGATGCCGGCAACGTCATTCAAGCGGCGGCTTTTAGGCGTTCATTGCCCAAACGATAGGAAACCGCTTCGGCAAGATGGCGTTTTGTAAGATGCGTCTCACCCTCAAGATCGGCAATCGTACGAGCAACTTTCAGGACACGATGGTAAGCGCGCGCTGAAAGGCGCATTTTTTCGCTTATCGTTTGTAGTAATATTGTTGCGGCACCATCAAGAACAGCAACTTTTTCGATCAGATTTGCAGGACAATCGCCGTTAGTGCGGATTTGGGGCATTCCCAGTTCTGCATATCTTTTAGTCTGTATATCTCGTGCTTTTCTAACGCGTTCGGCGACAACGCGGCTTGGTTCGGCTTCAGCCGGTTTGATGAGATCAAGTGCCGATAAGGCCGGCACATCAATACGTAAATCTATACGGTCGAGTAATGGTCCGGAAATGCGCGCCTGATAATCAAGCTGGCATTTCGGGCCTTTGGCGCAAACATGCCCCGGTTCCCCTGCCATGCCACAACGACAAGGATTCATGGCGGCTACAAGCTGGATACGCGCCGGATAGCTGACATGCCGGTTGGCACGCGCAACAACGCATTCTCCGCTTTCAAGCGGCTGACGCAAAGAATCGAGAACCTGTGGCGAAAATTCGGGAAACTCGTCGAGAAACAACACACCATTATGGGCAAGTGAAACTTCACCGGGGCGCGCTTTAATGCCACCGCCGACCATAGCGGCCATGGATGCCGAATGGTGGGGCGCACGGAAAGGCCGATGAATGGAAACAGAACCATTCGTTGTCTCTCCGGCAATCGAGGCAATCAGCGAAACATCAAGAAGTTCACGGGCATCGAGCGGCGGTAGAATGGAAGGTAAACGCTCGGCCAACATGGATTTGCCAGCTCCGGGAGGGCCGACAAACAACAAATTATGGCGTCCGGCAGCGGCAACTTCGAGTGCACGTTTGGCGGCATTTTGCCCCTTTATGTCGGCAAGATCAGGCAAATTATTTTGAACAATATATTGGCGTGGCTGTGGCGGCGAAAGAAATTGCGAACCTTTGAAATGGTTGACCAGAGCAAGCAAACTTGAAGGGGCCAGAATGTCGATGTCGGAGCCGGCCCAGGCGGCTTCAGGACCACATTGTTCGGGGCAAATCAGCCCTTTATCGGAAGCGACAGCGGTCATGGCTGCGGGCAGAACACCGCTTACCGGTGCAATGGAACCATCCAGCCCCAATTCACCCATGACAACGTATTTTTGCCCGATTTCAGGGGGTAAAAGCCCCATTCCGACCATAAGCCCGACGGCTATCGGCAGATCATAATGGGACCCTTCTTTGGGTAAATCGGCCGGCGCAAGATTGACCGTAATCCGTTTGATCGGCATGGACAATCCACAGGCATGAAGTGCCGCCTGCACACGTTCACGGCTTTCTGCAACGGCCTTGTCGGCAAGGCCGACAATCGACATCCCCATTTTACCATTGGCAATCATAACCTGCACATCAACAGGTAAAGCGTCAATGCCGGAAAAGGCAACAGTCGTAATACGTGCAACCATTTGTCTTGTTCTCATATGAGTTGTATCAAAACGAGACAACCATTATTTTTAGTGAAAATCAAGAACATTTCATGAACATTAAGTATTTTTATGATGTTCGCCATGATAAGGCACAAATTGCCGGTTAACACTTCCTTGACGAAAATGAAGCAAAATCATGTTAGTCAGTATATGATTAAACGCTGTCCTATGCTAACGCATGAATAAGCAGCAATTTTGATGAGCGCAAAGTTTTAACTTAAGGCGCAAAGTAAGTTGTGGGTTTGGAATTTTGGAGCGTTATATTTGGTAAATAAGCAGGTAAACGAAGAATTTGACGGTTAAGAGTTAAGTGTTTTGGTAATGTCAGTTACAAAATCGAGGTTGAAGGCAGAGAGCGCTCTTGTCGCTCTCATGACCTGCGTTGCGCTGACTTTTTATCAACCACAAGAAGCAAATGCTTTCGATCTTTTTGGTATCCATTTATGGGGTAAAAAAGACCAGACAGACAAAAATGCCGATGTTATCGGTGTTCCCAAACATTATAAAGTCAAGGTTATCAATGCTCCGAATGCACCGGAAGGGGGCGTAAAAATTGTCAAGGCAGCGTCATCTCTCGTTGAAGACGATGATAAGCCGGCCTCCGGTTCTGCCGGACTGTTGGCCAAAGCACGCGGTGATTACAGGAAAATTCTGGCAGCCCTTTATGCCGAAGGTTATTACGGTGGCACAATCAGTATTCTGGTGAACGGTGCGGAGGCAGCCAATATCCGTCCCGATACAGAATTGCCCGACCAGTCCGATATTCTCATTACAATTGATACTGGACCGCAATATCATTTCGGTGTTGCAAGCGTTCATGATCTCGCTCCAAAAACCGACGACAAGAAAGACAAAGTCCCTCTTCCGGCCGATTCTGGATATGCACCAAATGATGTTGCAAAATCCGGTTCTGTCTTCAAGGCTGAACAGCTAGCCATCGAGGGCTGGCGTCAACAAGGTTATGCCAAGGCAAGCGTAAAAAATCGTGATGTTGTTGCCGATCATGCCAGTCGCACTGTCGATTCCAATATCGAGGTTCAGCCCGGTCAAAAGGCACATTATGGTCCGTTATCAGTTAAAAACGTCAGCGACAAGCCGCGCATGGATTCAGCCTATGTTGCGTGGATGACAGGATTAAAAGAGGGGCAGGAATATGACCCCGATGATATTGCCAAGGCCAATAAGCGGCTTGCGCGGCTTGATGTATTTCGCGCCGCCAATGTGAGGGAAGCAGACAAGATCAAGACTGATGGCAGTTTGCCACTCAATCTTACGGTACAGGAACGTCCGCTTCATCGGTTTGGTGTTGGTGGCAGCTATTCGACACTTGATGGCGCGGGGCTTGAAGCCTATTGGATGCATCGCGATCTTTTCGGTCATGCGGAACGCTTGCGTTTTGATGCCAAGATTAGCGGCATTGGCGGCAGTCAGGATGATTCCTATAACCCGAAAAATTTCAGTTATCTGTTAGGAACGACTTTCACCCGTCCCGGTATTATTACGCCTGACACCGATTTTGTCGCAAGCCTCAAAGGGCAACGTGAAGTTCTTGATAATTATACAACCACAGGTATTACCGGACAGCTCGGTTTAACGCAAATTTTTAGCGACGAATTATCCGGACGTCTTTATTTCAATGCCGCCCAAACCAAATCGGAAGACGACTATTTCGGCAATCGCGATTTTACACCGGTCGGTTTCTTGGGAGGATTGCTTTATGATAGTCGTGACAACAAGTCCAATCCGAAACATGGCCTTTATGGCGAAGCGGTTCTGGAGCCGATTTACGAAATTCATTATGGTAATTTTATCGGCAAGATGACATTGGAAGGCCGTTCCTATTTTTCGCTTGATGCGAAAGATCGTTATGTTATTGCAACGCGGGCAAAGATTGGTTCGATAACCGGTCCGGAAGCGCGCGAAATTCCTTCCGATATGCTCTTCTTTGCCGGTGGCGGTGGTTCGGTACGTGGCTATGGCTACCGCAATATCGGTATCAGAACCGATACGCACGATACAATTGGCGGTCGTTCGCTTGTCGAAGGGTCGGCAGAACTGCGCACAATGGTGACCGATACAATCGGTCTCGTCGGTTTTGTCGATGCCGGTGTTGTGGGGGCTGATTCCACTCCGGATTTTTCGGAAAACACAAAAGTCGGTGCCGGTATCGGTGTCCGTTATATGACAGGGCTTGGACCATTGCGTTTTGATGTGGCAGCACCTCTCGATGGTGCAGTGGGCGACCCTGATTTAGGTTTCTATATCGGCATAGGGCAGGCGTTCTGATGATGAAAAAATTTTCACTTTCAGCTTTTATGACCGCATTGTTCCTGATTTTTACAGGTTTGACAGCGAGTTTTGCCGACACTTCTTCACCCGCCGGTCACGATACGGCTGCGGCGGAAAAGTCATGGGTTTTGTCATTCATTGAAAGCAAAATTTCCTCACCTAACCGGCAAATCCGTTTTGCCGGCATTGAAGGGGCTTTATCGTCGAACGCCACAATCGGCTCGATTACGATTGCCGATCGACAAGGTGTTTGGCTCAAAATCACCAATGCCAAGCTTGACTGGAATCGTTTGGCACTATTGCGCGGACAAGTGTCTATTAATGAATTGTCTGCCGAGAAGATTGATATTTTCAGGAAACCTTTGCCTGATTCTTCGGCCCCCAGTCCCCAGTCCAAGGGTTTTTCTATACCGGACTTGCCAGTTGCGATAAGCATCAAATCACTTGACGCAAAGAAAGTCACATTTGGAGAGCCACTATTCAATCTTCCTTCCGAAGTTTCGTTGCAAGGCGGTATAACTCTTGCCGATGGTGATCTTGCAGCCCAACTCGTCATGAAACGTCTGGATAAAGCCGGCAATTTCAATGTATTGGCCAATATTTCAAACAGTACCAATAAGGCAAAAATCGATATTGAAGTCTCGGAGCCGGAAAACGGCATTGTTGCCAATCTGTTAAAAATAAAGAATCGCCCCGCCGTTGCTTTGATTGCAAAAGGCGAAGGACCACTGGATAATTTTGAACTCGGTCTTGCCATGAAAGCCGGCGCCGATCCGGTATTGAATGGCAAATTCAAGCTTCAGGGCACAGAAAGCGGAAAATCGATAAATGTTAACCTGTCGGGACCGATTGTTCTTTTGATGCCGGACGAATATCGGGCATTTTTTGGGGCAAGGACAGAGCTTGAATTGGCAGCTTTGCTGAAAAAGGGCGGCGGCTTTCGTCTTGACAAATTTTCGATCAATGGTGATGGCGTTCATATAGCAGCAAATGCAGAAACATTGTCAGACGGTTTTTTACGCCGTTTGGCGGTAAAAGCATCGGTCAAAGCGCAAACAGGTGGTTCGCTTATTTTGCCGGTTGCAGGCGGTAATACGCGTGCTGACGATATCGCGCTTAATATCGATTATGGACGCGATGATAGCCCGATGTGGAGTGGCCAATTTATCGTCAATAATTTTGCAAACGAAAATTTCGTTGCCCACGATATAACCGTCGATATGGGGGGGGACGAGGAAAATCTTGATGACGTCAATAATCGTCATGTCGGGTTGCAGATTACCGGCGCAATCAACGGCATGGCAACGCCGAAGAGCAAGATTTCGGATGCCTTGGGAAAATCGGTTAATTTGAAAGTTGAT
>CAMLLT010000015.1 GCA_946480935.1 uncultured Bartonella sp.
CCGATGGGCGCGAACGTGGTGCCGATCTCAGCTACAATATGGAAGTCACTCTGGAAGAAGCTTATCACGGCAAAACCGCACAAATCAGGGTTCCGGGTTCCATTACCTGTGATCTTTGTTCGGGAACGGGTGCCAAGAAAGGCTCGAAGCCGCAGCCCTGTGCAACTTGTGGCGGAACCGGAAGGGTTCGTAGCGCTCAAGGTTTCTTCTCGATTGAAAGAACTTGCCCGACATGTCAGGGGCGCGGCGAAACGATCAAGGATCCTTGTCCGAAATGTCACGGACAGGGGCGCATCGAAGAAGAGCGCACATTGACAGTCAATATTCCCGCCGGCATTGAAGATGGAACACGCATCCGTCTCGCAGGAGAAGGAGATGCCGGAAGCCATGGCGGACCGGCTGGTGATCTTTATATTTTCCTATCCATCAAACCACATGAATTCTTCCAGCGGGATGGTGCCGATCTTTACTGCCGTGTGCCGATTTCAATGACTACTGCCGCACTCGGAGGCGAGTTTGAAGTTTCAACACTTGATGGCATGAAAACACGTGTCAAAGTTCCGGAAGGCACACAAAATGGCCGTCAATTCCGGCTGAAGGGGAAGGGAATGCCGGTTTTGCGCCAACAGACAACCGGCGATCTTTATATTCAGGTGGCAATCGAAACGCCGCAAAAATTGAGCAAAAGACAACGGGAACTTCTGGAAGAATTCGACAAGCTTTCTGTCGATGAAAACTCCCCCCAATCACATGGATTTTTTGCCCGTATGAAAGAGTTTTTCGAAGGCATTGGCAATAATGACAGCCAAACAAAAAACTAAACTTGCAAAACAGGTGATGCATCGGCGAGCTTTGACGACAATAACAGATTGATTGTCTTTATGTCGAAATTGAGCAAAAAGGCTGCCAATTTGGCGTGTGCAAATTGGTGGTAACTTGTGAACGCTAGACTTTTAGAAATTTGCTTTACAAAAATGCTTTAAAAGCCGGTTTGCCGACCGGCTTTTTATAAAATGGTGGCTCATCACAATAAGTCTGCCGATTTTCAAGCGTTAAAGAAAGTCGCTAAAAAATTCTCATAAATCTTTGTGAGCTTTTCGAGGTCATCTATTGCTACGCATTCATCAACCATATGCATGGTTTTTCCTACCAGCCCGAATTCGACGACGGGACAATAATCTTTAATAAAACGGGCATCCGATGTGCCGCCAGAGGTAGATAATTCCGGTGTGCGTCCCGTTACTGTTTTTATTGCATTGCTCAAACATCCGACAAGCTCATCATTTTTCGTCAGAAAAACCCCGCCGGGGCTTATAACCCAGTCGATTTTGAACGTCGGTACAAATGAGCCCTTTTTTTCAAGTTTTACCGAGTTGAGCCGCCTTTTTATTTCCTGCTTCAAGGTTTCTGCAGTCCAATTGTCATTATAGCGGACATTGAACCGGATAACACTTTGTTGCGGAATAACATTGGTGGCTGTATTGCCGGTATCTATGGTCGTTATTTCAAGGTTGCTGGGCTCGAAATTTTCGCTTCCTTTGTCCATAACCGGGTTTTTAAGCGCTTCGCATAATCTTATAACGAGATCGAGCGGATTGGCCGCTCTTTCAGGATAAGCAACATGGCCCTGATGCCCGGTGACAGTGATAATGCCGGAAAGCGAACCGCGTCGGCCAATTTTAATCATGTCGCCTAAATTATTCGGGTTTGTCGGTTCGCCAACAATTGCTGCGTCCCAAGTTTCTCCCTTGTCGGCTGCCCATTTCAAAAGCTTTATCGTGCCATTAATACCGGGGCCTTCTTCGTCATTTGTTATCAACAGGCTGAGCGAGCCTTCAAGCGGATTTTTTTCCAAATAACGGGCAACTGCTGCAATAAAACAGGCAATTCCGCCTTTCATATCAACGGCGCCACGGCCGTAAAGTTTATCGTCTTTTATAGCACCTTCAAATGGCGGAAAGTTCCACGCTTTTTCGTCACCAACCGGTACAACATCGGTATGACCGGCAAAAGCAAGATGCCGCCCATTTTTACCGATACGCGCATAAAGATTTTCAATATCGGGTGTGTCTTTATCTGTAAAAATTGGTCGTTCAACAGAAAATCCAAGGCTTTTTGCCCATGTTTGAACTTGCGTTAATACGCCGTTTTCATGCGGCGTAACAGATGGACAACGGATAAGTGCCTGTGCCAAAGCTACGGGGTCTTTGAGTGTCAACATCGCTATTGTCCTTTGTCTAAAACGGTCGACAGTTATTATTCACCAATATGATAATAATTAAGAAAATATATTGTTAATATTTTTGTCAGATTGCTAAAGAAATTGCGTGCCTGAATTTCGTCGCTCGGGTTAAATTGGTGGGAAAATTATCAAGGGATAGCCGTTATGACTGAATTGGTAAATACTCCTGACAATGATGCCGGAAATGTTGTACTGACACCTGTCGGTAGCAAGACGAAATTGATTGTCGCAGCAGGTGTCGGCAATTTTCTCGAAATTTTCGATTTTACGGTTTATAGTTTTTTTGCCGGGATTATCGGACATGTCTTCTTCAATTCTGAAGACAAGCTTATTTCATTGCTGATATCAGTATCGGTTTTTGGCGTAGGCTTTGTCATGCGTCCATTAGGCAGTATTATTATCGGTGCCTATGCCGACCGCCATGGGCGTAAAGCCGCAATGTTACTGACAATTGTATTAATGGCTATTGGCAGTGCTTTGATAGCATTTGCACCACCTTATTCAGCAATTGGTATTTTTGCGCCACTGTTGATTGTTATGGGGCGTCTCTGTCAAGGATTTTCAGCCGGTGGAGAAATTGGCGCGGCAACAACGCTTCTTATGGAATCGGCCGAACGTAACAAGCGCGGATTTTTCGTGAGCTGGCAGTTTTTCGGACAAGGTTTGAGTACTTTATGCGGTTCACTTCTTGCCGCCTCATTAGTGAAGTATCTTCCTAAAGAAGCCATGGAAAGCTGGGGTTGGCGCATACCATTTATCTTGTCACTCCTTATTATTCCTGTCGGGCTTTATATCCGCGCCCATATCAACGAAACACATAAGGCACCAACTGTTGAAGCACATAAAATACACCCGTTCAAAGAGCTTATCAGCCAACATGCGAAACAGATGATTGCCGGTATTTTTGTGATTTTCCCGGGAACCGTCATGATGTATGTTTTGGTGTTTTTCATGCCGACTTATCTGCAGACGGTCACGGAAATCGGAGATTCGGAATCGTTCCTTATATCGAGTTATGCAAGTGTCATTGTTATTGTTATGACTGTTTTTGCGGGCTTTTTTTGTGACCGGTTGGAACGGCGTAAAGGCGCAGCGATCACACTTCTGACCATCATCTTTATCTCATCCTATCTTGCATTCAGCTTCGTACAAAATACGCATGTTTTCCTGGCTTTTTACACTGTGGCAGTGATTTGTATGTCGATGGTGTTTACGTTATGTGTTCTTTTCATTATCGAAGCATTCGAGAAAAGAATTCGTGCAACTGCAACGTCGGTTATTTATGCTTTTAGTGTTTCGATTTTTGGTGGTACAGCACAAATGATTGTAACATTCCTACTTAAAATATCCGACAGCAATATTATGGCGCCATTCTGGTATCTTGGTGTTTCTCTCGTCTTTGGTGCGGTGGCATATCTGGTTTTTGACGAAAAGCGCCATGAGATTTAATTATAGAAAATTGGGGAATTCCGATGAGTAATGAAAACCTTTCGCCAGAAGCGAAAAAAATTCTTCAAACCATGAAAGCCTATGTGCCGGAAATGGAAGCAGTGCGCCACGATTTGCATGCCCATCCCGAGACCGCTTATGAAGAGCATAGAACAGCAAAAATTATTGCCGACCTTTTGAAAAAATGGGGTTATGAAGTGACAACAGGCCTTGGCAAGACCGGTGTTGTCGGGCGCTTGAAAGTAGGCAATGGCAAAAAATCCATTGGTTTGCGTGCCGATTTTGATGCTTTACCGATTACAGAAATGACAAATCTTGAATATTCGAGTTGTCATGAAGGCAAAATGCATGCTTGTGGGCATGACGGCCACACAACGATGTTGTTAACGGCCGCGCGCTACTTTGCCGAAACAAAAAATTTCAATGGGACACTCAACCTCATTTTCCAGCCGGCAGAAGAAGGTTTTGCCGGTGCAAAAGCAATGATTGACGATGGCCTTTTTGAAAAATTCCCGTGTGATGCCGTTTTTGGTATGCACAACTGGCCGGGGTCTCCAGCCGGCAAAATTTCTGTTAATACAGGGGCATTCATGCCTTCAAGCGACACTGTCAAAATCAAAGTGATTGGCAAGGGCGGCCATGGTGCTGTTCCGGATAAGGCAATTGATCCGATAGCGGCAAGTGCTGCGATCATTTCAAGCTTGCAAACGATTGTCTCGCGAAATGTGCCACCGCTTGAAACAGCTGTTGTCACCGTTGGCAGCTTTCATGCAGGGTTTGCCGCAAATGTTATTCCCGATAGTGCAGAAATGTTGCTCACTGTTCGTTGCTTTAGTCCGGATGTAAGGGATTTACTGCAATCGCGTATAGAAAATCTGGCAAAGTTACAAGCTGAGAGTTTTGGCGCAACGGCTGAAGTTGATTATCAGCGTTCATATCCGGTGCTGATCAACCACGAAGCAGAGACAGCATTTGCTGTTGATGTAGCGGCAAAAATTTTCGGGCGCGACCATGTTGATGACAATATGGCGAAACCATCGGGAAGTGAAGATTTTGCCTTTATGTTGGAAAAAGTGCCAGGGTCTTATGTCGTCATTGGAAATGGCGATAGCGCGCCTTTGCATAGTCCCAATTATAATTTCAATGATGAATTGCTTCCTCTTGGTGGTTGTTATTGGGTTTCATTGGCTGAAACATATTTGAAATAACTTTTAGAAGCTACATTCCCGAAAAATGTAGGACATAGGACTTTGATCTATGAAACATATTCGCGAGCATATTGAGAAAACGATTGATGAAATGGTGGCGATCCGCCACCAAATTCACGAAAACCCTGAATTAGGCTTTAACGAGCATAAAACCGGCGATAAAGTAGCGAGCCTGCTTAAAAGCTGGGGCTTTGACGTTGTGCGGGGTGTCGGTAAAACCGGTATTGTTGGCACATTGAAAGTCGGTCATGGCAAAAAGATTATCGGTATACGTGCCGATATGGATGCTTTGCCAATCGAAGAAGAAACCAATCTTGACTATTCCAGCAAGAATGAAGGGGTCATGCATGCTTGCGGGCATGACGGACACACAACCATTCTTCTGACTGCCGCCCGTTATCTTGCCGAAACGAAAAATTTTGATGGCACAGTCCGTGTTATTTTCCAACCTGCCGAGGAAAGCTATGGCGGTGGCAAGAAAATGATTGATGACGGATTGTTTGAAAAATTTCCGTGCGACCGGATTTATGGATTGCATAACTGGCCGGGCTTTCCCTCAGGAACATTGCGTTTCACCAAAGGGCCGATGATGGCATCGGTTGACACCGCTTATATTACTGTTCGCGGCAAAGGTGGCCACGGTGCACGGCCGGAAACAACAATTGATCCGATTGTTGCAGCATCTTCTATCGTTATGGCCTTGCAAACCATTGTTTCCCGTAATGTCCCACCACTTGAGGCAGCACTTATCACTGTTGGTATGTTCAAGGGTGGCAGTGTTTCCAATGTCATACCGGAAGAAGTCAAAATGGAGCTGACGATTCGGGCGTTTTCGGCAAAAATACGGGACCTTTTGCAGGAAAGAATTTGTAAATTGGTGAAATCGCAAGCTGAAAGCTATGGAGCAAAGGCCATCATCAATTATGAACGCGGTTATCCTGTTACAGTAAATGACGCCGAATCGATCGACTTTGCTTTGGAAGTTGCCAAACAAGTTGTTGGCAACAAAAATGTCGTTGAAAATGCCGAACCTTTGACCCCGAGCGAGGATTTTTCCTACATGCTGGAAAAAGTTCCGGGTGCCTATATTATTATGGGCAATGGCGACAGTGCAGGCCTTCATACACCGCATTATAATTTCAACGATGATGGTATTGCTGTGGGTGCAACCCTGTGGGGTGCGCTGGTCGAAAAATATCTGGCAAAAGCTTGAAAATCGATTATTTTTTTCTTTAACGGAAACACATTCAGTCGCCAGTGTAGGCAATCGCCAGTGATTGCACCGGTTTTCAAAGTGCGACGAAAAGAAAGTTGAAAATTGTTATAGGGGTTGTCGGTATCACCAATAGGAAAATGACTGCCAGTTTTTTTAAAAACAGGCGATTTTTCACGCTTTATGATGCCGCTTTCTACTGTCCAACAATTGGCCGGGGCTTTGGAAGTGACACATGCGAGCGAATTCGCAGAAGGTAAAAAATAGCTGCTTGCAAAGAAAAAATAGTCGGATATTTCTTGATAATCACCTCTTGCAACATCCATAATTGACCAGATCAACGATGGAAACGGGAAAGATGGCGACACAAGCAATCAAAAATCTGATCCTCTCCTATTTGCCGGAAATGACCGAATTCCGGCATGCCATGCATAATAATCCTGAATTATCCGGAAAAGAAACGGTCACTTCGGCTCGGATAGCGACACTTCTGGAACATTATGGATATGAAGTAACCCGCCACATTGGTGGCAACGGTATTGTTGCGAGTTTGAAAAATGGCAATGGACGAAAGTCCATCGGCATTAGAGCCGATATGGATGCTCTCCCAATAAGAGAAGAAACAGATCTGGAATATGCCAGCAAAAATGATGGTGTCATGCACGCTTGCGGTCACGACGGGCACACGACGACACTCCTTGCAGCCGCGCGTGCTTTGGCTGCCACAAAAAATTTTGATGGAACAGTGCATCTTATTTTTCAACCGGCCGAAGAAATTGGTGCGGGCGCAAAAGCAATGATTAATGACGGATTGTTCGAACGATTTCCTTGTGATGCTGTTTATGGACTCCATAACTGGCCGGGACTGGAACAAGGGAAAATACAATTCACCAAAAAGGCGATGATGGCCTCTGTCGATAAAGCAACAATTGTAATTTATGGTAAGGGCGGTCATGGAGCCCGACCGGAATCTGCAATTGATCCTGTTATTGTTGCGTCTTCAATCGTGATGGCGCTGCAGACGATTGTTTCACGCAATGTTCCACCGCTTCAATCCGCTATTATATCGACCGGCTCCATTCATGGCGGCGAAGCCTTTAATATTATCCCTGATAGCGTAACGATCTCTCTGACTGTGCGCAGCTTTTCCGCAGATGTTCAAAATCTTGTTGAAGAGCGCATCAAACAAATCGTTGAAGCTCAGGCTACAAGTTTCGGTGCAACCGCATCGGTGAATTATGAGAGGCTTGTTCCCGCCGTGGTCAACCACCCCGATTATAGTGATTTTGCGCTTGATGTTGCCAAACATGTTTTGGGGGCGGACAGAGTGTTCGAGACCGAGATACCGACCACTGTAAGTGAGGATTTCGCATTTATGTTGGAAGCCTGTCCGGGTGCGTTTTTTTTCCTCGGGAATGGAGAAAGTGCAAGCCTTCATAGTCCCCATTATAATTTTGACGATCAAAATATTATTGACGGCGCGGTTTTCTGGTGTGCCTTGGTCGAGGCAAGTTTAAACAATCGGAATTAACCATTCGGAAACCATCATTAGGCATCATTCATAACAAATCGCTTGCATTCAATAATGGTAAAAATCGGAAACGGATTGATAAGTCGAATTCGTTTCGAACCACAATTGGTTGCAATTGTATGAACACGAGTTCAGGTGCTTTATGAAAAAATCACGCCCCTCTTTTACCCGACGCAGTTTTTTAATCGGAAGCGGAACAACTTTTGTCGGGTTATTGAGCGGTTGCACGAGTGACGGTATTTTGGGAAGCGGTTACAATAATATGACGACCGGTTCGATTCCGCGCCCGCTCATCGGCATTGACAAAGGTTTTACCTCGCCTGATAAAATGTATGCGGCCGTCCATGAAGGGCCCTATACGCTTGCAGCAATTCCTTACGACAAAGTGCCAAAACAATTTTTACGCCAGATCGTACCCAACCCGACAGGCGAACCTCCGGGAACAATTGTTGTTAGCCTCAAAGACCATTTTCTTTATTTCATCCAGCCTGACGGCGATGCTTTACGCTATGGTGTCGGTATTGGTGCAGCCGGTTTCCAGTGGTCGGGGCGAGCCAATGTTCAATTCAAACGCGAATGGCCGCGCTGGACACCGCCGGCAGAAATGATCGGTCGAAAACCTGAACTTGTCGAATATAAGAACGGCATGGAACCCGGCCCCACCAATCCGCTTGGTGCGCGCGCTCTTTATATCTATCAAAATGGTCGTGATACCGGATATCGAATCCATGGTTCACCGGAGTGGTGGTCCATCGGCCAATCAATGTCATCCGGTTGTATCAGATTGATGAATCAGGATATTATCGACCTCTACAATCGGGTTCCGGTTGGAACACCGATCGTAGTAGGTTAGTCCTCATTATATGGGAGGAGGCGTATAATGAGAAGAAAGGGGTGCCCGATTAGACAAGCGGGGGCAACTCCATCGGGCACCTAGGGGTACCAGGTTTTGTCCTGGTGCTCACTAAACGGGTGGTTGAATATAAAGTTCCAAAAATTTTTTATCTTGTGGTAAAGGCCTTGAAAAATGTTGAAAAAGACTTTCCTTGCAACGCTTGCTTTTGCTGCTCTACATGGCTTTGCAGCCAATGCTGAAGAGCCTTCAATGCACAACCAAACCTATATCTGTGAACGGGGCGTGGCATTGCAGGCAGTTTTTATCAAGGCCAAAGATGGTTCTTATGCAGTCATATCTGTTGACGGAAAATTGGTGGCGATGCGCGAGGATGCTAAAACTGCGGAAAAGCTTTTCATCGCTGTTGACGATCAGGATAATTACCGTCTTCATATAAAAGGCAATGATGCATTCCTGACTTATAAGGACAGCGATCCGTCTAAAGCGGAAAAGGTAATTTTACAAGCCTGTCAGGCAGATATAGCGGAGGATTGATGGAAAAGCCCGATTTCGACAAAGGCACTTTTGGACATTTGCGAAAAAATGCCGGTGCTTTGTGGCAGGCTTATGTTGGCCATTCATTTGTCAATCAATTGGCCGCTGGAACATTGGAAGAAAAATGTTTCAAGAAATTTTTGACCCAGGATTATCTGTTCCTCGTTCATTTTTCCCGCGCTTATGCGCTTCTTGCGGCAAAATCGACGAATATCGGTGATATCCGGGAAGCGCTTGACGGCCTCAATGATATTGCAGCAGAAATGCCGCTTCATGTTGCTTATGCAAAAACGTGGGGAATTTCGGAACAGGAAATGAGCGGGGCTGAAGAAGCCATTGAAACAATAGCCTATACCCGTTTTGTTCTGGACGTTGGATATTCAGGTGACCGGCTCGATTTGATGACAGCCTTGATTCCGTGCGTTGCGGGCTATGCAGAAATCGGTCTGCGTCTCGTCGAATCACCAGACACTGTGTTTGAAGGAAACCCCTATTCGCAATGGATCAAAAATTACCAAAGCGATGATTACGTTAAAGGCGTGAAAAGGTTTCTTGATAGCTTCAACGAACTGGCCGAACAATGTCATGATGAAGCGCATTTTAAGCACTTAAGTAAAATCTTTAACACCGCTACCCGGCTTGAAACAGAATTCTGGAAGATGGGACTGGAAGCCCGCTAATTGCTTTTTCGTGTTTAAAGAAAACAGGATAGACTCTTTCTAAAATAACAAGCCTTTTGCAGCGTTTAAGGTTTGTTATAAAGTCTGTCATTGTTGTTTTTGAAATAATGGAATATCAGGCGATCATTTTGCTAAAATCAAGTGAATGAGCGACGGTTCGATTATTCAAAATAACATTATTCGAAGTCAATAGCATGAAGAGTTTGGCCATTCCGTTTCAACCATGCTCTGTACTCTTTCGTGCGCGGGCACAGTTTTTCACATAAAGACCAGAATTTTGAACTGTGATTCATTTCGATAAGATGGGCGGTCTCATGCGCTACAAGATAATCGATCACGCCGATCGGGGCCATGACAATTCGCCAGGAAAACGACAAATGACCGTCGGCTGAACAGGATCCCCAACGGCTTTTGGTATCTTTATAGCGGATTGAAACAGGCGTTCTGCCGACCACGGCACAGTGTTTTTTAACAAGAGGGGCAATAATCAGCGCAGCCTGTTTTTTTAACGCTTCGCGAATGTGTCTCGGAAGATATCGGCTATCGCCATAAACAATGATTTTTCCGCCTTTGCCATCATCATTCGGTATAATCGTGACGTTACCACGTCCCTCTTGATGAATAATACGATAAGGGTAACCGAGAATAGGAATCGCGGCACCGGGTTTCAACATCGGGGTATCCTGCGGTGGAGGAAAACGGGAAATCCGGTTTTCTATCCATCCCTTATAGCGTTCGATAAAATTTGTTATTTCTGTTTGCGCTGTTGTTGGTGGTACGGTTACACGTACACCTTTGCCGCCTGTTTCTATCCGTAATGTCAATCGGCTTGCCCGTGCACTCCGCACGATTGTAAGCGGCAATGAACGATCCGACAGTTGAAGTGTCAGTTGCAACTTTTTAAGGAGGGATTTGTCAGAGCTGTTTGACGCAAAAAACATGTCGGTTATTTAGGTAATAAAAATCATTTTTGAAGAGATGGCGAAGATAAACCGGAAAAACATGATAAAATCAGCTTTAGAGATGAATTTTCAAACTGTTATCCGGTTTTAATCCGTTGTTTTTTCACAATAGACTCGTCTGACGGTCATATTTTTTCAAAACGTTGATTCCGATTTTATCCGAAGGCAACGAAATTTCTCGAAAATATAAAGCCGTCTTTCACCTGTCGTTCTCTAGAGATTGGCGTAATGATCAACGATTGCTATTTGCAATAAGAGTTTCCACCCCATTGATGATTGTTGCAATATCTTGAGGGCGAGAAAGATGATGTTCGCCATCCTTGATCAGCGTTAGAGTAACATTATCGAAAGGCAGATGTTCAACAAGTTCGAGCGTATGCTGGTAAGGCACTTCATTATCGGCCATTCCCTGAATAATTTGAACAGGACAATGAATATCGATAAGGCCTTCCATAACCAGATTTTTGTCACCGTCATCAAGAAAAATTTTGGTAAAAGGAACAGGATCCGGCTCGTTTTCATAAGGAACTTCAAAAAAGCCGCGTTCCTCAAGTTCCCGTTTTTGTTCGCTGGTCATTTGCGGGCGAACAAGATCACGCGTAAAATCCGGTGCAGGGGCCAGAAGCAACAGACCGGCAAGCGGTATGTTTTTCTTGGCCAATTCCTGTGCCATGCGGAGTGCAATCCAGCCTCCCATTGATGATCCGGCGATAATTTGAGGACCTTGGCAAAATTTTTCAAAAAGTGCCAAGCTTTCTTCTAGCCACAACGAAATACTGCCTTGATAGAAATCGCCTTCCGATTCGCCTGTCCCTGAATAATCGAAACGCAAAAATGGATAATTGTTTTTCCGGGCAAATTCGTTCAATGCGACGGCTTTACCCCCCATCATATGTGAACGATAACCCGGTAGCCATATGAGACCGGGATGTTTGTCACCTTTCAGAGCTCGTATAGCGAGTTTTTGATGGCCTATAGTTAAAAATTCGAGAGCACCATTTTCCATGAAAAAACTCCTTATTCTGCTCATATCTTTAAACTTGATCACAACATACTTATTCTAATCATAGAAATTCGTGACTTAAACCCTTTATGCCAATCTCATGCCAATATTCATTAAAAGCTAGGCATTTCGGTTGTTTTTGGACGTTAATTCGGTTGTTTTTGAACGTTAATTTGTATATGACGAAAAAAAGAGATAAGTTTATCCTGATCTCAAACAAGCATCTGACGAGTTTTTTTGAATGACGCAAGTCATCACGCCGGTTTTTGATTGGGTAATTTATTTCAGAACCGAGTAATTGAAACTATTATAGGGAGAATCGACCATTCGCCGACCGTTTAAAACAACGCCAACCCCGAAAGATGGGCCGCGTTCCAATCAGGATATTCGCATTCCTCGTATACAGCTTATTGATCATGAGGGGCATAATCACGGAATAATACCGACACAAGATGCTTTGGCTATGGCTGAAGATGCGGGTCTTGATCTTGTCGAAATTGTTCCAAATGCCGAACCGCCTGTTTGCAAAATAATTGATCTTGGTAAGCTGAAATATCAGAATCAGAAAAAAGCATCCGAGGCTCGCAAAAAGCAAAAGACCGTGGAAATTAAAGAAATCAAGATGCGGCCAAATATTGATACCCATGATTACGGGGTCAAAATGAAGGCGATCAGCAAATTTCTTGAGGGCGGTGACAAGGTCAAAATAACCCTTCGATTCCGTGGTCGCGAGATGGCCCACCAGGAGTTGGGTATGCAGCTTCTCGAACGGGTAAAGATAGACACTTCATCTATCTCGAAAGTCGAGGCTGAACCAAAACTGGAAGGGCGACAGATGATGATGGTGGTCGCTCCAAAATAACACTTAAGATCATTTTAAAAAGCATCGTTATAAACGGTGCTTTTTTATTAACTTCTGGTTGCAATTACAAAACAATACATGAAATACTGGGCGCATCGTGTCGCGTAATTTAGTCTTGCAAGACATAAATACGGGAAATTTGAATTTGTGCCGTTCGGTTAAGACGTTTTTTGAATTTGGAAAACTTTATCGGGCGGAAGAGTAGGGAATCTAAAATGTCGGGATGGCTCAGACGAAAACCCGTTCTTCAACAAAATGTGCAACGGGAAAGGAAACTTGTCCCTACATTGGGGTGGCCCCATCTTGTCGCTTTGGGTGTGGGTGGAATTGTTGGTACAGGCATTTACACACTGATTGGTATCGGAGCCGACAGGGCAGGACCGGCTGTACTTTTTGCATTTGTTATCGCCGGAATAGTTTGTGCATGTGCTGCTTTTGCTTATGCGGAACTCGCGACTCTTATCCCGTTGGCGGGAGGCGCCTACACATATTCTTATGCGGCATTGGGTGAGCTTATAGCCTGGATCGTTGGATGGAGTCTCATTCTCGAATATTCTCTGGTGGTCAGCACTGTGGCCGTTGGCTGGTCGGCTTATGCAACCGGATTTTTGCATGGCATTGGCATTCATCTGCCATTCTGGCTGACTGCCGGTTATAATGCGGTTGATCCTGCAACGGGTGTTCATGGTCTTGTCAATCTCCCAGCAGTTTTCATCGTCTTTGTTATCGCCGCGATGTTGATGATCGGCACCAAGGCAAGCGCAACATTGAATCTTTTTCTGGTGGTTATCAAAATAACTGCGCTGTTTTTATTTATTATTGTTACACTTCCCCACTTTGATCTAGAAAATCTGCATCCATTTATGCCAAACGGATTTTCAAAAGTTATGTCTCCGGATGGTGTGGAGCGCGGCGTCATGGCCGCTGCGGCTATTATTTTCTTTGCTTTTTATGGTTTTGATACAATCGCGACGGCTGCCGAAGAAACCAAAGAGCCACGGCGCGATCTTTCAATCGGAATTGTCGGTTCATTGATTGCCTGCATCATTATTTATGTTCTGGTTGGTCTCGGTGCTGTTGGCTCCTTGCATTACACGGAATTTGCCCATAGCGAGGAACCGCTTGCCCATATTTTGCGTAGTCTCGGTTCCAATCGTATTGCAGGTCTTATTGGTATAGCGGCGGTTGTTGCTCTACCCACTGTTCTATTGGCATTTTTTTACGGTCAAACCCGTATATTCTTTGTCATGGGGCGGGACGGAACTCTTCCTTCTTTTCTTTCCCGCGTAAACGCAAAAACAGGCACACCTGTTGCGACAACGCTTTTCACCGCAGTAATTATTGCTGCTATTGCCGGACTTTTCCGGCTTGATGAAATAGCAGCTCTCGCCAATGCAGGCACATTGGTCGCCTTTACTTCTGTTGGTATATGTCTCATTGTTTTGCGTAAAACAGCACCCGACGTTCCAAGAAAATTCAAGACACCTCTGGTCTTTATTGTCGGGCCGCTAAGTGCCATCGGTTGCATCTACCTGTTCTTCAGCCTGCCGTCAAAAACGCAATATTATTTCCTATTATGGAACCTTATTGGCATCGTATTTTATTTTTGTTACGGGTACCGTAAGAGCAATATGGCAGATCACATTTCCGTGAATAAGCACTCTTGACAGCAAGTTATTTTGAACAATCCCTACATACAAGGCGTTGTGCATATTATAATAATTATGTCATTCAAGTGGATTAGAATAGTTCGCGAGTTTATGGTACCGGAGGTCAGTTCAGTGTTTAAGTCGATGAAACTCGTTTCGCTTATGATTGCTTTGTGCGCAGCTCCGTTGGGAGCTCATGCAGCGGTTTACCAGAAAGTTCCTGGCACAGCAGTTTATATAAGTGTACCCGATAATTTTACTTTAACGACCGATTTCAGCGGATTTATTGATAAAAAAACCGGTGCTGCGATTGTCGTGGCGACAATGCCCCCTGCCACTGATCGTATGAAACAGATTTTCAATGACGAAAGCAAGTTCAAGCCCGTTATGGCGGCGCAGCATTATGATATTGTTTCGCAGTCAGAAAAAAAGTCCCGCGATGGTTATGCATTGAAAATTTATCAGGGCAAACAGACGGCAGCGAATGGTATTTTTGACAAATGGTCGTCCATGTTATTCGCTTCCAATGCATCCTATATCATTACTGTCCAAGCACCGGAGAAAGCAAAATTTTCCAATGACGACGCCATGGTGATTTTTGGATCTGTTTCACTCGCCCGCCAGAATGATGAATCCGATCAGCTCAGCGCACTTCCTTTTACTTTTGGGGCACAACCTCCGTTCGAATTTGTCGGATCTATTATGAACAGCTCCGCAATGTTGACGATTCCGGCCTATACCAAAGAAGATGTCGAGCGCCCTGATATTATCGTGACCAAGGGACTAGAAAATACCAAAGGGGCGCCACTTGATAAAGTTGTAGATAACTATCTCCAGTCGATCAAAGGTACGGTTAATAATGTTGAAGATCGCAAAACATCGACGACAAAATTTGCCGGCCACCCGGGGCTGAAGCTTCAGGCAACCGCTCTTATGAAGGGTGATCCCGTTGATCTCGTTATTTACGCAGCCATTGGAAATGATGGGCATCCTATTTTTATGCATGCAACCGGAGAAAAAGGCACATTGTCAGCCTATAACACAGAAATTGAAAAAACAGCGGAAAGCATCAAATTGCGGAATGATGAACAAAAATAGCAATGCCGAACAAAATAGCTAACCAAATCTGTTTGGCTTTCTAGTCCCTAAAAACAATTGGAGCTGCTATAACATTTATAAAAACAGCTCCGATGAATTTTTTGCCGTTTTTCAAGATATAGTGGAAATTCAAAAAGTTCATTCCATTATTTCCGATAGTTGAAAGAATTATCTAAGAAAATTTGCTTTCCTTCAAGGTTTTGCAGCTCATCGCAGCGCCCATTTGCCGTCTGTTTGCTTTTGGGATATCATATTTGCCTAATTGCCATATTATCAATGAGATAAAAGCATTTTTGCTGCATAATTATTCTCAAATCATATTACAAAGTGGACGGGCTTCTTGCATCCCCCCATTGAAGAGGGTAGGAACGGGAGTGACGATAGTGATCGTTGGTGAGGTTCAGAGTTATCCTTCACTAAAAGCAGTGGTTGTTAAAGGTTAAGCTGTTTATGGCTAAAAAAAAGCAGATATCATCTTTTGATAAAAAACTCATTTTGCGTTTGCTGCATGATAATTTCCGCAAACATGCATTCTGGTACATTTGTGCGATTATCGCAATGCTTGTGATCTCTGCTACAACCGGAGCAAGCGCGTGGATTATGCGTGATGTGGTTAATCACATCATAGAAGCCAAGGACTTTGAAATCATTGCAATGGTTTCAGTCGGTGTGGCGGTTATCTTTGTTGTCAAAGGATTTTCTACTTTTGCGCAAAGCTATTTTTTAAGCAAAGCAGGAAATAGTATTGTTGCAGAACAACAGCGTCGTATATATTCGCGCCTTATGCAACAAGGCGTTGCATTTTATCAGAATACGTCTTCATCCGATCTGCTTGTGCGTGTCACGCAAAATGCCAATGCCGCTCGCAGCATTATCGATACGATAGTAACTACATTTGTGCGTGATCTTTTTTCTGTTATCAGCCTTCTTGCAGTTATGCTTTATCAGAACTTTCTGCTGAGTATTATAGCGTTAGCTGTCGGGCCTATTGCTTTTATCGGTGTTCGCCAAGTTCTTAAACGCGTTCGGGGACTGATGGAAAAAGAACTTTCCTCTATTTCCGAAATCATTAAAGTTATGCAGGAAACAACAATCGGCATTCGTGTCATTAAAGCTTTCTCACTGGAAGAGCTCATGAAACGGCGGATGAATAAGGCAATTACCGATGTAGAAGTACGTTCGAACGGCATTGCCAAGCTGGAAGCTGCAACCAGTCCGATTATGGAAACTCTTGCCGGTATCGCCATTGCTGTTGTTATTTGTTTTTCCGGTTATATGGCAACCCAAAAAGTTGGCGTTCAAGGCGAGCTGATGTCATTTATTGTCGCGCTCCTTCTTGCCTATGAACCGGCAAAGCGGGTTGCCAATGTGCGTGTCAAAATCGAATCAGGTATGATCGGTGTGCGTATGATGTTCGAAATTCTCGATCATCCGCTCACCCTTATGGAAAAAGAAAATCCTGTTGATCTTGACCGCTCGAAGGGTGATGTCCGGCTTGAACATGTCGGCTTTTCCTATGTGAAGGATCACATGGTTCTGCATGATATCAATCTTGATATTCCGGCAGGAAAAATGACTGCACTGGTCGGGCCTTCCGGTTCAGGTAAATCGACAATGATTAACCTGATTATGCGCCTTTATGATCCTCAGGAAGGCCGGATTTTGATTGATGGGCAAGATATTCGCGACGCAAGCTTCAAATCATTGCGCGAATTGATGTCATATGTCGGGCAAGATACGTTCCTCTTTCAAGGCTCTGTCCGTTACAACATCGGATTAGGGCGTGAAGGAGCAACTGAAGAAGAGATCGAACAGGTCGCCAAGCTCGCTAATGCACATGACTTTATTATGGGACTGCCAGAAGGCTACGACACCGATGTCGGTGATAATGGCGGCAATCTTTCGGGTGGTCAAAAACAGCGTATTGCCATTGCACGCGCAATGTTGCGCAATAGTGAAATTCTGATCTTGGATGAAGCAACCAGTGCTCTCGACTCGGAATCCGAATCGTTAATCAAGGAAGCTTTGGCACGTTTGACAACCAACCGCACAACCATTGTTATCGCCCACAGGCTTTCGACAATTTCGCGCGCTGATAAAATCGTCGTTATGAAAAATGGCCAGATTGTCGAACAAGGAACGCAGCATCAATTGTTGAAGATTGAAGGCGGCCTTTATAAGCATCTCCACGATTTGCAGTTCAAGGATCCCGATTTCGACGATATTGACCATGTAGAAGCGCCGTCGAAAAATTAGAAAAAAATTGCCAAATAATTCAGATTCTTTGTAATTCCGGTTGCACTTTGCATTGGCTATCTCTGGCAGATGCAAAATAATGCGATCACCGATTTGTCCGGTTCAATTGGCTTTCTTTTAAAAATACTCTAAATTGGTGATTTAGGAGGCAATGGCTTCCTATCCATGCCATTTTATAGATGTTTTAAATGTTTCTCACCAAAGGAAAACCATTATGAAAGCCGTCGGATATTTCGAGAATTTGCCAATCAGTGACGATCGGTCCTTGCAGGATTTAACCGTTGATGTGCCGGAAATCGGTGATTATGACCTGTTGGTTGCTGTGAAGGCAGTTTCGGTCAATCCGATTGACGTGAAAACACGTCAAACCGGCAAAGCTTTTTCCGATGGGCCTAGAATTTTGGGGTTTGATGCTTCAGGCATTGTGCAAAAATTTGGTAAAAATGTTACCGGTTTCCACGAGGGAGATGAAGTTTTTTACGCCGGTGCTATCAATCGGCAAGGTTCAAACAGTGAATTTCAAGCTATTGATAGTCGCCTTGTTGCACATAAACCGAAAAGTCTGGATTTCAAGACAGCGGCTGCGATGCCGCTCACATCGCTCACCGCTTACGAAATGTTGTTTGATCGTATTGATATTTTGAAGCCGGTTCATGAAGGGAAAAATGCTCTATTGATGATCGCCGGGGCAGGTGGCGTCGGTTCGATAGCCATTCAATTGGCTCGCCACCTCTCGGATGTGGAAATCATTGCAACCGCATCCCGTCCGCAATCGCAGGAATGGGCGTTGAAAATGGGTGCTCATCACGTCATTGACCACACAAAAGACTTTGCTCCACAACTTGAAAAAATCCGCTTCCCCAATCCGTCATTCATTTTCTCGACAGCAAATTCGGATGGTTACTTGCCGCAATATGTCAATATTATTGCACCCGAAGGACGACTTGGTCTTATCGATGGACCGAAAACATTTGATATTAACCCGCTAAAGATGAAAAGCGTGTCGGTTCATTGGGAATCCATGTTTACCCGTTCTATGTTCGTAACAGATGATATAGCGCGCCAGGGAGAAATACTCTCTCATGTAGCGCGTTTAATCGACGAAAAGAAAATTTTGCCGACACTGTCAAAAGTTATGTCACCAATCAATGCCGCTACTTTACGTGAAGCGCATCGTTTGATCGAAACACAGCGATCGGTTGGCAAACTCGTTGTCGAGGGATTCTGATTCTATTTGGAAGAGCTACCAGAATATTTCGGGCTTCAATGGCATAATGATTTTTATTGAAGCCCATCATTCTTCTTTTACCTGATAAAAGATCAATGATGATGGAAGCGTTTTACAAGACGCGGTTATTCTGGAAAAAGCGGTTATTCCTCGAAAAGTCCGGCCTTTTATTTCAGAAAATCTGCATTATAGCCGTCGATAACCGGTTGGTGTCGAATGGTTCTTTGCAATACGTTCGATAGCGTGATCAAGATTTTCTTTTCTCACATCCATTGATGCGCCATTGGCATGAATAAGTGTTCCGGAATCAACCATAATGGCAACATGCCCTTTCCAGAAGACGAGATCACCGCGTTGGAGGCCGCCTTCAGGTGCAATATTTTTTCCGATTGTTGCCTGCTGCATATCGGTATCACGCAAGACTGTTCGCCCCGTCATCATCATTGCAAGTTGCACAAGGCCTGAACAATCAATTCCCAAACCACTTTTTCCGCCCCAAAGATAGGGTGTGTGAATAAAAGACTCTGCTATTGTTACATAATCATCGGCCAAGGTGTTGACAGGCGTAATATGGTTGAAAACAACAAAGCTTCCATTATCAAGCCTCGCATAACGTGTGCCGCGTGTTTCCGCCTCCCCAACAACGCTGATGCGGCTTCCCATGGATAAAGGGCTTATCATGGGGCTGCGCAAGTCCGCATCACGATATTGGAAAGTGCGTGGCACGTTTACCCGATGGGTGGGTTCATTACCAATAGAACCGATTTTTGACTGTTCGATGTAACCGACATAGCCATCTTGTCGGGCTTGAACCCAGCAAAAACCGTTTTTTTCTTCAAAGACTTTTACATCTTCGCCGAAGAGACATTCGCTTTGCCGCTCCGAGAAGGCGTCCGGAATTTTATAAAGAGCAGCAACAGGCGCAACAATGCGCTTCAAAGAGCCGTGCACAAATCGGGATGCTTCTACCTGCCCACGCAAACATTCGTCGGCAAGGTCGGGACGATAAGCATGAAGACGCGGGTCAAGTTTATCCATCAAAGACCTTTCAGAATTGTATAAAGAGCGCGAATCCCTTGGGCTTCACCACCAATCGGGAAGGCCGGTTTCTCCGCCGGTGTCCAGCCATAAATATCAAAATGTGCCCAGTTTACCGCCTGATCGACGAATTTCTGTAAAAACAAAGCAGCCGTTATAGAACCGGCAAATCCGTCTGTGGTTACATTATTGAGATCGGCAATGCGGGAGCCAAGTTTTTTCTGATAAGGTTTCCAGAGTGGCAATTGCCATAACGGATCCTGAATTTCCATCGATATGCGAGAGATTTTTTGCCCCAATTCGTCATTATTACAATAAAAGGGCGGGACATCCGGTCCCAATGCGACACGTGCCGCACCGGTCAAGGTTGCCATGTCGAAAAGATAGTCCGGTTTTTCCTCATCGCCATAGGCAAGTGCATCAGCCAGAATAAGCCGCCCCTCTGCATCGGTATTGCCGATTTCGACAGTCAATCCTTTTCTGCTTTTTAAAACATCACCGGGCCGAAAAGCATTACCTGAAATGGAGTTTTCGACAGCAGGAACGATAAGTCGCAACCGGATAGGGAGTTTTGCATCCATGATGAGTTTGGCAAGCCCCATGACATTGGCAGCTCCCCCCATGTCTTTTTTCATCAATAACATGCCGTTTGCGGATTTTATATCAAGGCCGCCGCTATCGAAAGCAACCCCTTTTCCCACCAATGTCACTTTAGGGTGGTTCTCGTCTCCCCAACGAAGATCAATAATGCGCGGAGCTACCGAGCCGGCACGGCCGACAGCATGGACCATCGGGAAATTCTGTTTGAGAAGATCATCACCCCAGATACAGGTAACAGGCGCACTGTAAGTTCTTCCCAATTCACGTATCGCCTCTTCGATTGTGTCGGGCTGCATGTCATTGGTCGGCGTATTGATGAGATCGCGAACGAGAAATGTTGTTTCAGTAAGACGTTTCAGTTCATCTTTATCAATATTGTCAGGAAGGGTAATTCTGATTTTCTTGTTTCCGGTTATTTCGAGATAACGCGTGAATTTATAGCTTCCCAGAGCAAGTCCCAAAAAGAGGTTGAGGGCATTTTCCGGCAAATGTTCAAAATGCCAATCGCCTTCCGGCAATTGTTTGAACAGATTTCCGATAGCAAAGACATCATTTCCATCCCCGAAGCCTAAATAAACTTTGGAAACCATTCCGTCATTATCAGGAACGATCAATATGTCACCGCATTTGCCAGTGAAGTGGTTGGCTTTTGCCCATGAGGCTGCAACAGTGTCTTCAGAATAAAAAGATTGATCATTTTCGCCGACCAGAATGATCGGGCGGCTTTGCTCCGACTGTTCGGTCATAAATTCAATCGGACAAGACGTTACCGGAGCTAAAATTCGTGACATATTTTACCTATAATTTTCTAAGTGCAACATATTCTACCAGATGATCGCTGCCTTTTCGCAAAATAAGATCGGCGCGTGGTCTCGTTGGGAGAATATTTTCTTCAAGATTTTTCAAATTGATTGTGTTCCACAGATTTTCCGCTACATCCATAGCTTCTTTTTCAGTCATTTTTGAATAACGATGGAAATATGAATCGGGATTCTGGAATGCTGTGAGTCTGAAACGGCGGAACCGCTCCATATACCAATGGCGGATAATTTCGGTTTTTGCATCGATATAAATAGAAAAATCGAAAAAGTCGGAAACGAATGGCACGGCTTTTCCATCACGCGGTAAATCCCTGACCTGAAGCACGTTGATACCCTCGACAATCAGAATATCCGGCCGGTCGACAACGATCTGCTCATTTGGCAAAACATCATAGGCCTGATGGGAATAAAGGGGGGCCACAACATCGCCCATACCTGCCTTGATGGCAGAAAGAAAACGTAAAAGTTTGCCGACATCATAAGAATCGGGAAAGCCTTTTCTATCCATTCTGTTTTCAGCTTTCAGGACTGCATTGGGATAGAGAAAACCGTCTGTTGTTATCAGGTCCACCTTGGGGCTCGAGGGCCAGCGTTTAAGGAGTTCTTGCAAAATGCGGGCGGTGGTTGATTTACCAACGGCAACCGAACCCGCAATTCCGATAATGAACGGTGTTTTTGCAGTGTTTTGCGTGCGCAAGAAACGTTTGCGTTTTTGAAACAGCATCTGGATTGCTTCGACATGGGTCGAAAGCAGACGGGATAGAGAAAGATAAATGCGTTGCACTTCGTGAAGATCGATCGGATCACCGATAGAGCGTAATCGTTTGACCTCGTCGAAGGTCAGGGTCAATGGAGTATCCGCACGAAAGACAGACCATTCATAGGCAGTGAAAATGCTATAGGGCGAATAACGGCCGAAAACAAAATCACCGAGGTCGGCGGTCTGATTGGTAGGCTTTAGCGCGTCAACCATTCTTGCGGGAAGCCTTTTCCTCAAGTCCTGATTGAGCGGTGCGTCTTGCCAATTCTTTAACCACGTCATCAAGCTTTATTCCGCGAATATGCCACATAACCAGCAAATGATAGATCAGATCGGCACTCTCGCTGATGAAATGTTTGTCGTCTTCATCAAGCGCAGCGATAACAGTTTCAACAGCTTCTTCCCCCATTTTTTTCGCTGCACGCCCCATTCCCTTTTGTACAAGGCTTGCCGTATAGGAACTGCCATCGTCAACCATTGCCCGTTTGGCAATAGTGTCTTCAAGGCTATGCAAGCTAAAATCAGTCATTCACCTTCTCCAAATTCATCCATGCGTACCGGAATGCCGGCTTTTGCCATATAGTGCTTTGCTTCACCAATGCTATAGGTTCCGAAATGGAAAATCGATGCGGCAAGCACGGCTGTTGCATGTCCGTCACGGATACCGGCCACAAGATGGTCGAGTGTTCCGACCCCGCCCGAAGCAATCACAGGGACATCCACTGCATCGGCAAGGGTGCGGGTCAAAGCAATGTCATAGCCTTCTTTTGTTCCGTCACGGTCCATAGAGGTGAGCAGAATTTCACCGGCACCTTTTTCTACAACAAGACGGGCAAATTCGATTGCATCAATACCGGTGGGGTTCCTGCCACCATGGGTAAAGATTTCCCAATGCCGGTTTTTACCATCGCCTGCGACCTCTTTGGCATCAATGGCAACCACAATACACTGATTGCCGAACTTATCGGCTGCTTCGGCTACAAAATCGGGGTTTTTAACAGCGGCGGTGTTGATCGACACCTTGTCGGCACCGGCAAGCAGAAGTTTGCGTATGTCGTTTACAGTGCGCACACCTCCGCCAACCGTGACAGGCATGAAACATTGGTCGGCCGTGCGGGCTACAACATCGAACAATGTCTCGCGATTGTCGCTGCTTGCTGTAATATCGAGAAAACACAATTCATCGGCACCGGCACTGTCATAGGCTTTTGCAACTTCAACCGGATCACCGGCATCAACGAGATCAACAAAGTTGACCCCTTTGACCACACGGCCGTCTTTAACATCAAGACAAGGAATAATACGCGCTTTGAGTGTCATGATCGTCCACTCTTTCCGGCTTTCTTATTTGCCTCGTCAATCAATGCCAATGCTTCTTTCGCATCAATATGCCCGTCATAAAGTGCGCGTCCCGAAATTGCGCCGTTCAATATGGCAGCATCGGGTGAACAAAGCCGTTTGATATCTTCCATTGAGGCAAGACCGCCCGAAGCAATAACCGGAATTGAAACAGAGCGGGCAAGATCAAGGGTCGAATTCCAGTTGATACCGGTGAGGATGCCATCGCGATCAATATCGGTATAGATAATGGCGGAAACCCCTGCACCTTCAAAACGCTTTGCCAATTCAAGGGCAGAAAGTTCGGACTCTTCTGCCCAACCTTCGACGGCAACTTTGCCGCCGCGAGCATCAATGCCGACAGCTATTTTTCCCGGAAAAAGTTTGCAAGCTTCACGAACCAGTTGCGGATTTCTGACAGCAACAGTACCGAGAATTACGCGGGCGAGACCCTTTTTCAGCCAGTTTTCAATATGGGTAAGGGTTCTGATACCGCCGCCAAGCTGGACAGGATTGGTTGTTGCGCGCAATATGGCATCAACGGCCGAACCATTCACTGTAACACCTTCAAATGCACCGTTAAGGTCTACAACATGAAGCCATTTGAAACCTTCCGACTGGAAGTGGTGGGCTTGTGCGGCAGGATCGGCACTATAAACCGTTGCCTTATTCATATCGCCGAGTTTCAGGCGGACACAAAAGCCGTCTTTAAGATCAATTGCAGGGTAAAGAATCATGGTTTCCATTCCAGAAAATTGGCAATGAGTTGAAGGCCGAGACGCTGGCTTTTTTCCGGATGGAACTGCGTCCCGAACATATTGTCGCGGATAACTGCTGCTGTGACCGGCCCGCCATAATCGGTTACTGCCAATAATTCATCAGGATTTTGACAATCAAGTTGATAGGAATGGACAAAATAGGCATGAAGCCCCTGTTCACCGGTGCGGATGCCGGAAAATAGCGGGTGGCTCCGTTTCAATTCGAGGGTGTTCCAGCCGATCTGGGGCACTTTCAAAGCATCATCTTGAGGCTTTATCAAAGTGACATCACCCTTAATCCAGTTAAGGCCGTTGGTGATTGTTTTTTCCATTCCGCGGGAAGCCATGAGTTGCATACCGACGCAAATCCCCATGAAGGGATAGCCACCTTTCAGCACCCTTTCGTTCAAAGCTTCAACCATTCCCTGAACGGCATCAAGTCCCGCCCGACAATCGGCATAGGCACCGACGCCTGGCAAAACCACGCGGTCGGCTTTCATAATATCTTCTGCCCGATTGGTGAGGATAATATCCGCATTTATGCCATGGTCATGACTTGCGCGCTCGAAAGCTTTTGTGGCCGAGCGTAAATTGCCGGAGCCGTAGTCGATAATTGCGACTTGCATTCTATCAGCCTTTCAAAGTGCCCTTGGTCGAGGGCACAGCGTTTTTCTGGCGCGGGTCTTCCTCGATTGCAGCACGTAAAACGCGGGCTACCGATTTGAATGCAGTCTCGGCGATATGGTGGCTATTCAAACCATAATGATTGACAATATGAAGTGTAATTCCGGCGTGTTGGGAAAAAGCCTGAAAAAATTCTCTGACCAATTCGGTATCGAACGAGCCGATTTTTTGTGTCGGAAATTCAACCTTGAAAATAAGAAAAGGGCGTCCCGATACATCAATGGCCGCTCTCGTGCAGGTTTCATCCATAGCGAGATCAAGCGAAGAATAACGGCGGATGCCGCGCCGCTCACCCAAAGCCTGTTTGATAGCCTCACCCAACGCAATTCCGCAATCTTCAACCGTGTGATGATCATCTATATAGGTATCACCGACAGCCTTGATTTTCATATCGATCAATGAATGGCGGGAAAGTTGTTCCA
>CAMLLT010000016.1 GCA_946480935.1 uncultured Bartonella sp.
TCAGGGCTTCGGATACCGCCAGATAACCGGCATGTGGACCACCAAATCCCATTGGTACGCCGAAACGCTGCATCGAGCCGACAACCATATCGGCTCCCCAAAGGGCAGGTGCTTCCATAATTGTCAAAGCCAGAGGATCCGCCACAACAATAACCAATGCACCTTTGGCTTTGGCTTTCTTGATAACATCGCTATGATCGACAAAACGTCCCTTTGTGTCGGGCCATGGCAAAACGATTGCCGCTGTCTTGTCGGTGATCTCGCTCTCTAACCCGATCTCGTAACCTTGCGTTTCTGCCCTTGTTTGAGCCACCGCCAAAGTTTGCGGGTGAAGTTCGCCAAAGACAGAAATGGCCGTTTTTTTATTGCGCGAAAAGCGCACCGCAACGGCGTTTGCTTCGGCAAGTGATGTCGCTTCATCAAGAAGCGAAGCCGCCGCAATCGGCAAGCCTGTCAATTCGCAGACAAGAGTCTGGAAATTGAACAACATTTCAAGCCGCCCCTGACTGATTTCTGCCTGATAGGGAGTATAGGCAGTGTACCAGGCCGGATTTTCAAAAAGATTGCGTAAAATGACAGAGGGAACAAAAGTGCCATAATAGCCCTGTCCGATAAAGCTTTTATGGAGACGGTTCTGTTCCATAATGGTGTGAAGCTCGTGAAGAGCTGCCCCTTCACTTACAGCTTTTGGCAATTGAAGCGGGCGATGAAGACGGATTGCGTTCGGCACTGCCTGCTCGACCAATTCCTCAAGAGAACCAAGCCCCAATTTATGCAGCATTGCCTTTGCCTCTTCGGGCCGCGGCCCGATATGGCGTGATGAAAATGGAAGTTCCTGCATTTTATTATCCAATCATTGCGATATAACCGGCTTCATCCATCAGGCTGTCAAGCTGGCTTGCGTCGGAAATTTTCATCTTCCACAACCAGCCTTCTTTTTCCGCCTTCTGGTTAACGAGTGCCGGATCATCGCTCAAAGCGTCATTGACTTCACTAATTGTGCCATCAACCGGTGAAAAAACATCGGATGCAGCCTTGACCGATTCGACAACGGCAACAGAATCGCCCTTTTTGACGGTGCTGCCGACTTCCGGCAATTCAACGAAAACAAGGTCGCCAAGCTGCTCCTGGGCATGGTTTGTGATGCCGACCGTTGCAAGATCACCATCAAGACTGATCCATTCATGATCTTCGGTGAAATACAGTTTAACCATGTGTTTTATCCTTTAAAATAACGATGTTCGACAAAGGGAAGTGTGTGGACAACAAGCGGTATTTTCTTACCGCGAACTTCTGTTTCAAGCTTGGTTCCGGCTTTTGCAAGATCGATTGCAACATAACCCATTGCAACCGGACCATTGAATGACGGGCCGAAGCCGCCTGATGTAACGTGACCGACAAGTTTGCCTGTCTTGTCAAAAATTTCTGCACCGGCGCGCACTGGCTGGCGTGTTTCCGGCATCAAACCGACGCGGCGGCGTGTTGCACCATTTTTCAATGCTTCAAGAAAAGCCTTGGCACCGAAAAACTCGCCCTTTTCACGCACCGGTTTGGTGACAGCCCAGGTAATTTCCGCTTCAACCGGATTGGTTTTTGCAGTGATGTCGTTGCCATGGAGGCACAAACCCGCTTCAAGTCGCAAACTGTCACGTGCGGCAAGGCCGATCCATGTCACGCGCGGGTCGCTCAACAGTTTTTCGGCAAGTGCTTGAGCTTCATCGACTGGCAGGCCGATTTCAAATCCATCTTCACCGGTATAGCCCGAACGTGTCATAAACCAGTTTTTCTTTGGTTCAAAACCATGCATGAACTGAAGTTCGTTACCGGGTAAGCCTGCTTTTTTAATGACATCGGCAGCCTCTGGCCCCTGTAAAGCCAGAAACACGCGTTCAAGCGGTTCGATTGTGCAGTCAAACCCGTGCGCGCGTTTTTGAAGTTCGGCAATGTCGGCTTTCGCATTACCGGCATTGGCAACAACCATAAAACGTTTTTCGCCCAGGCGGGTGACAATGAGATCGTCAAGGATGCCCGCGTCTTCATTCAAAAGATAGTTATAACGTGACTGGCCGATTTGCAGTGCTTCAGCGTCAAGCGGCAGGGCTTTTGACAAAAAGTCGGCTGCACTATTTCCTTCAACCAGTATCAGTTTCATATGAGAAATATCGAACAGACCCGCATGGGCACGCGTATGCAAATGCTCTTTCATAACACCGAGCGGGTAAGTGAGCGGCATGTTCCATCCGGCAAAATTGCCGAATTTAGCTCCGGCTTTTTCATGCATATGAAAAAGCGGTAAAGTTTTCAGGTCTTCTTGAGAGTTGCCCATAAATTGCTCCGAGGTTGCGCCAATAGATACACAATGCATCTATTTCACACCCCTCTGTCTTGAGCCTGAGAGACTTGTGGAAAGCTCTCCCCTCCACTTACACCTTCGGCGCGGGACAAACCCGACTTTCCAGAGCTGTCTTGATCTTTTTACGGTTCCTTGTGCCTGAGAGATTACGGGCTGTTTTCCCCTTCGGCGGCCAAAACACGGTTGACTGTATTTTTACACTCTCCCGCAAAAAGATGGGAAAGGGCTATATTAACCCCTCCCTGACATGGCACCGGTTCTAGCCGATCTTCAAAGTGAAGTCATCCTTAAAAAATCATTTCCCCGACTATGTCGGGATATTTAGCCCATATGTTCATGACAATTCCCCATATGTTCCTGACAATTAATTGTGATAATCACGATGAAGCCGTTTTGTTTTTTGAAATTTTCTAATGGTTGATCTTGCTGCCGAGATAAAATCCCATAGCTGTCGCGAAAAGACAAAAGGCGACAGAAATAATAATGTTGAGAAAGGCTTCACCGATTGCGCCTTTTTTCAAAAGCTCGAAGCTTTGCAAGCTGAAGGAAGAAAAAGTTGTAAAGCCGCCGCAAATCCCCACCATGACGAAAAGCCGGATAGTCTCGCCCATCGGCCATTTTGCCTGAGACATTGTGATAACGCCAAAAAAAGCGATCACAAAAGAACCGACAATATTGATAAGAATTGTTCCCCATGGCAGATTTTTACTGACCGGAACCATGAGAAGCGATAACCAGTAACGTAAAACCGTGCCCAGTGCACCGCCAAAAGCCACCCATAATGTTGCACTCATCAGACAATCTCCTTAAAACAAGGAAAACTATTTTAACCCAAGCATCAACTAAAACGCCGACATAAAAATTAAATGCCATAAATCAACATGGCGATTTAAAACAGAATGCCCCAAAAAACAAAATAAAGGACTAAAAATGCCAGCAGGAAAACAGGAATTATTGGATTTTCTAAAAACACTTGGCATTCATGTCAAAACAACAACTCATCCGGCAATCTTTACAGTCAAAGAAGGGGAAGATATTAAAAAAACTATCGCCGGCGCCCATACCAAGAATCTGTTTTTGAAGGATAAGAAGGGGCATTATTTTCTGGTAACACTGGGAGCCCATTCGGTTGTCGACCTTAAACATCTTCATGATAAAATCGGTGCATCGGGGCGCCTTTCCTTTGGCAGCCCTGAAAAACTTTCCGAATATCTCGGCCTTTATCCGGGTGCTGTCAGCGTTTTCGGTCTGATAAATGACAAGGAAAATCATGTAACATTCATTCTTGATAAGGCGCTTTATAATCACCCTATTATCAATTGCCACCCGATGACCAACGAGGCAACCACGTCGATTGCGCGTGAAGATCTTGTAAAATTTGTTCGCGCCACAAATCATGAACCGCTTATTATTCAGGTTTCAGAGGAAGAGGGTTGAAATTCGTATCCAAAGGCACGATTTTGAGAATAGAAACGAATAGATATTTCGTAAGAAACAGGACTTGATAATGAGTGACAATCCTTTTGCGCCACAAGGCGGGCAAATGAATGCAAATGTAAATCTGGCCAATCAAACAGGCGGGGCAGATAATTCTGTCATCAAGGATACAACAACGGCCGATTTTTCAAAGGATGTCCTTGTCGAATCAAAAAAACAACCTGTTATCGTCGATTTTTGGGCAACATGGTGCAATCCGTGCAAGCAATTGGGGCCTGTTCTCGAAAAAGTTGTCAGGGAAGCAAAAGGCGCTGTCAAACTCGTCAAACTCGACATTGATAAACATCCGGCCATTCCCGGACAGATGGGAATCCGTTCCGTACCTGCCGTCATTGCTTTTGTTGATGGCCACCCTGTTGACGGTTTTATGGGTGCGGTACCGGAAAGCGAAGTCAAGAAATTTGTTGCAAAACTCACCGGCAACGAAAAAGAAGCGGCGATTGACGAAGCTTTGGAGACAGCCAATGAATTGCGCAAAAGCGGTGATGTAACAGGCGCTGCTACTTTTTATGCACAAATTCTGAAACAGGCACCTGATAATGTCACCGTTATTGCCGCTTTTGCCGATATGCTTGTCGAACATGGTGAACTTGATCAGGCAAAAGGCATTCTCAAAGCAGTGCCGGATGCCAAAAAGTCAGACCCAGCCATTCGTGCTGTCGAAGCGAAGATTGCTCTTAAAGAAGAAACCGCCAAATTGGGCGACCCGACAGCATTGAAAAAACGCATTGCCGAAAATCCCAAAGATTATCAGGCAGCCTATGATCTTGCTCTTGTTTATAATGCCGAAAACAAGCGGGATGAAGCGGCCGATTTGCTGCTCGGTATCATGAAAGCGGATAGAACGTGGAATGATGACGGTGCACGAAAACAATTATTGCAGTTTTTTGAAGCCTGGGGCGCAATGGATCCTTCAACATTGACCGCGCGTAGAAAACTGTCATCATTATTGTTTTCTTGATGATGTGCTTTTATGCTCCCCTCAAGATTTCACCACCATCGGGACGATAGAAATACGTCTCCTCAAGATTTTGTAACCTGTTATGGCTCTGGACGATAAAAAACAATGAAAGCTGGAAATGCCCACTATATTCAGGTGAAAGACCTGCCCGACGAAATCGGCCTGTTTCCGCTCGAAGGGGTTCTGCTTTTACCGAATGGTTATTTGCCGCTTAATGTTTTCGAGCCGCGTTATCTGGAACTTGTTGAAGATGCAGTGAAAGGAAACCGGTTGATTGGCATTATCCAGCCGGAGCCGGAACCAAAGAATGCCGAAAAGCCGGAGCTTTATAAAACCGGCTGTATCGGGCGCATCACAAGTTTTGCCGAGACGGGAGATGGCCGGTTGATGATCGGCTTACAAGGTGTTTGTCGTTTCAAACTCGAAAAAGAAATTGCAAGTGACAAACCTTACCGGATTGCCAAAATTACGATTGATGAAAGTGACCTCGTCGAGCAACCGGATGCAGGCGATAAAATCAATCGCGAAGAGCTTCTTGATACTTTTGAAAAATTTCTTGATGCCCACCAAATGGAAGCCGATTGGGATTCGATCATGCAGGCACCGACAGAATCACTCGTCAATGCGCTTGCTATCATGGCACCTTTCGGTACTGCCGAAAAACAGGCACTTCTTGAAGCACCTGATATCGTTGCCCGTGCCGCGACCCTCGTTGCTTTGACAGAACGCTCGCTCATGGAACACAATGGTGATGATAAACCGCTCAATTGAACGTTGTTAGCCATTAGCGGTTCGAAGGATTGGACGTGGATTGATGGTCAAATATACTACCGACCCGAAAATGCTCGAACTTCTGGTCTGTCCGGTAACAGGCGGAGAGCTTCACTTTGACAAAGAACGGCAGGAACTCGTTTCCAAAAAGGCGCGACTGGCTTTTCCTATTCGTGACGGTATACCGATTATGCTTGCCTCCGAAGCGCGCCCATTGGAAGAAAACGAAATATAATTTTCCAAAACCTTGTTTCGCTTTCGAAAGACCATGCTATAACGTAAATTGTGGTCACATTATTCCAATTCATGCGGGTGATCCTTTATAAAGAACGATATTGTTATAGAGACCGCTTGGAATTTTGTTGTCCAATCGTTTTGATTATTTGAGAGGGCACAATCATTATGACTTCCAGAAAACTCTTTCTTCTTCCCGGAGATGGAATCGGCGTTGAGTCGATGGCCGAAGTTAGAAAAATCATTGCTTATATGGATAAAGAACTCGGGCTTGATTTCGAGTGTGAAGAAGGGCTTGTTGGCGGATCGGCTTATGATGCTTATGGCACGGCAATTTCGGAAGAAGATATGAAACGGGCTTTGGCAGCCGATGCGGTGCTTTTTGGTGCTGTTGGCGGCCCGAAATGGGCAAAAGTCCCTTATGAGGTGAGACCCGAAGCGGGGTTGTTGAGGCTGCGTAAGGATCTCGGTCTGTTTGCCAATTTGCGACCGGCCATTTGCTACCCTTCGCTTGCTTCGGCTTCATCGCTTAAACGCGAGCTTGTAGACGGGCTTGATATATTGATTGTACGCGAATTGACGGGCGGCGTCTATTTTGGCGAACCGAAAGAAATTATCGACCTCGGCCATGGGCAAAAACGCGCAATTGATACCCAGATTTATGATACTTACGAGATCGACCGCATTGCAAGGGTTGCTTTCGACCTTGCACGCACCCGCAAAAACAAAGTGACTTCTCTTGAAAAACACAATGTCATGAAAACCGGCATTCTCTGGAACGAAGTCGTTACAGAGGTTCACGACAAGGACTATAAGGATGTAACGCTTGAACATATGCTGGCCGATTCCGGCGGCATGCAATTGGTGCGTGCGCCCAAGCAGTTCGATGTTATTGTAACCGACAATCTATTCGGCGATATTTTCTCCGATATTGCGGCCATGCTTACGGGCTCGCTCGGCATGTTACCTTCTGCCTCCCTTGGCGAAGAAGACAAGAAAACCGGCAAACGTCATGCGCTTTACGAACCGGTTCATGGCTCTGCTCCCGACATTGCCGGAAAAGGCATTGCCAATCCTATCGCAATGATAGCATCGCTTGCTATGTGCCTGCGCTATTCTTTCCTCATGGGGGCAGAAGCCGACCGGCTGGAAAAAGCTATTTCTGCCGTTCTTGATGATGGTGTGCGTACAGCCGACATTTATTCGGAAGGCATGAAAAAAGTTTCGACCAGCGAAATGGGGGATGCCATTTTGCAAAAGTTCAAAACGATGGTTGCTTGAAACCGACTTTCCTGACAGGATTAATGAATAGACTTTTGTGAATAAAACTTGGCCGGATTAAAACCGGTCAAGCGCGAATGCTGCTTGAGAACATTCATCAACTTTGTTTTTAGAATGAAGATCAGATCCGAAAAGCGGTGGAAAAACGCCGCTTTTTGTTCATTTAAACGGCTTTATTACGATTGGATATTAAACATCCGATTTTATCAGCATTGAAGCTTCAAGGTTTTGCCACTCAAAACTTTTTCTTTCAATTGCTTGAATCAAGCTCTGTTGATGGAAAATTCTCTGTCCCGACCTCTGATAAAAATAACCAATTTTTCTATATAACCTGCTAAGTCCAAAAGAATTCGACATGAGAGAATTCAACATGAAAAATAACTGATTATTATCGAGTTTCTTGACAGAGATTGAAAATAAGCTAAAACCAATGCGATCAAGGAGTTTAACAATGGGCTTTTCTCGGTTCCATATCGATCGGTTTTCGAGCTGCAATTGCGGCCTCGATCACTGCTGCGCATCCTTGACAATTATTGGCCACAAAAAAACGACAAAGAAAATTATCTGACGTCCCTTGGCCAACCTGCTCTCTCCCGGGTGCGGCCCGGGGGGTAAGCCTGACGGCCGCCGGGCTTCTTCACAAAACACGGAGAGAGACAGGAGTTCTGATTAAATGGGTTTTAAGGTTGCTGTTGTAGGTGCCACGGGAAATGTTGGACGAGAAATGCTCAACATTCTCGAAGAGCGCGGTTTTCCGGCTGATGAAGTTGTACCACTCGCCTCGCATCGGTCATTGGGAACAGAAGTTTCCTTCGGTGACAAAACATTGAAGGTCAAAGTTCTTGATAATTACGATTTTTCCGACACCGATATTTGCCTGATGTCTGCCGGTGGCAATGTTTCCAAAGAATGGGCACCGAAAATCGGCGCGGCCGGTGCTGTCGTTATCGATAATTCTTCGGCCTGGCGTTATGATATTGATGTTCCGCTCATTGTTCCGGAAGTCAATCCGGATGCAATAGAGGGCTTCAAAACACATAATATTATTGCCAATCCGAACTGTTCGACAGCCCAGCTTCTGGTTGCTCTAAAACCATTGCACGATGCCGCAACCATCAAGCGCGTTGTGGTTTCAACCTATCAATCGGTTTCTGGTGCCGGAAAGGCAGGAATGGACGAGCTTTTCGAGCAATCTCGCGCAGTTTTTGTGGCAGACCCTATTACGGTGCGCAAATTCACGAAACGTATTGCTTTTAACGTTATTCCTCATATCGACGTATTCATGGAAGACGGCTACACCAAAGAAGAATGGAAAATGGTTGCCGAAACCAAGAAAATGCTCGACCCGAAAATCAAACTTACTGCTACTGCTGTTCGTGTTCCGGTTTTCATCGGCCATGGCGAGGCAGTCAATGTCGAGTTTGAAAAACCCATCAGTGCCGACGAAGCACGTGAAATCCTGCGCAATGCTCCCGGCTGTCAGGTTGTCGACAAGCATGAGGATGGCGGCTATATGACACCTTATGAATCAGCCGGAGAAGATGATACATTTGTCAGCCGCATCCGCGAGGATATCACTGTTGAAAACGGTCTGTCTTTCTGGGTTGTTGCGGATAATTTGCGCAAAGGTGCAGCTCTTAATGCGGTGCAGATTGCCGAACTTCTGATCGCCCGCAATCTGATTACACCTAAAAAAGCCCAAGCGTAAAAGCTTGTCATCTGAAGGAATATTTTGATTTTACGAGCTTCAAAGCCGTTTTAAAAAACTAAAAATGCCCCTGTCGAGACTTTCTCGCAGGGGTATTTTTTAAAATCAAATATCATTCGATAGGCACAGCAACTTTACTTGGGAGCTGAATATAAAACAGGAATAAGCCACGTCATAAAGCCATTCCTCTTCGCAACACATGATAAAGCCCATGAAGAACTTTCCGACCAATGTTTGCGATATTTAAGGAAGCATTTTCTTCTTTAAAATTGTTCGCCCATCACGGCTAAATTCAAAGCCCGCAATGGGGTTGATAATGGAAATTCTTTACCCGCAAGGTTTTTTTCAAACATTAAGCTTTTCCAGACTTTAAAAAAGTGAGAGGTTTTCAAATGGGCCTTGTTCGCATCGCTCCCACCTACCCCCGCCTTTCGGGAATCTCCAATTTTTCCGGCCTTCTTATTTTTCAGCCATTCACTTTTTTGCCTTTCACTTTTGTCGCGCTTTCTTTTTGTTCGCGTGCAAAGTGAAAAACCATTTCAATTCCGAAAATTTTTGTTTTCCGGCACGATTTTTTAAAACCGGAATTTTCAAAATAACAACGTTGGCGTCAGCCAAGAAAACTTGCAAGCCAAAAAACATATGCAAAACAAAAGACCGATAAGTTACAGAAAACTCTGACCGGCTTTAGAGCCTAATTTAACGCTGTAAATTCTTCCCCCTGAAATGTCTTTGAATTTTCTCTAAAATACGCCGCCCATTTCCAGTATTGAATGATAGTTTTCGAAGAAGAAGGCAAACGTAAATAATTTAAGCGACTCATAAAGATCAACGAAAACACAGAGAAAAATTTTAGGAAAAAGCAATTTTCAAGCACCGTTTACGCTGGAAAAATAGTTTTTTAAACCATTTAAAATAACAAAAATGCGACGAATCAGCCTATTTTAACGAAAGATATTTTTTTAACTTTGCAACATTCATGATTGTATATAAAACGAAATAAAGAAAACCATGCAGAAATACCGGTCTATCTTCCGGTAATATGTGGAGGCAAAAATGATACGTGCTGTTGCACAGGCTATACTAGATTGTGCCGGTTATATCACCGCACTTTTTATTCCTGAAGACGCAACGAATTTTGACTTCATCCGCATGGGCGTCGCATTAATGATGTTGATTTTCTTCTCGATTTTGTGCTGGTTGCTGCCCCAACTTTTCCATAGTGGCAAGGGATCGCGCTGATAGACGAAAAAATTATTTTTATTTTTTTGATTTTTTATAAAAAAATCATCCTGCCACATAACTGATATCTATTGAAAATGTTGCTTGGTTTTTATACCACTTCCGGTAAAACTGATTGGCATATTGGTTAGAAAATCTTGGGCCCTGTTAGAACCGGCATTCAGAATTTTTAAAACCAATGAATGAACGGAAATTTTTCAGCCTATGTTTTGAGATGAAACATTCTGAAAAGAACATGAAGGGTTTCAATTAATGTTTCTTGATAAGATCAAAAGACGTACAGTTCTCGGGCTTGCTTTTTCTTTTGCCACTTTTGCAAGTGTTTCAGCTTTCGCACCGGTTCTCGCTCATGCAGAAGATAAAACCAGTATCAAGCTTGGAACAATGGAAGGTGAAGAATCGGAAGTTTGGAAGGTTGCTGTTCAGGAAGCTAAAAAACAAGGCCTCAACATTGATCTTGTTTTTTTCTCCGATTACGCTTTGCCGAATGAAGCCGTCAATGCCGGTGATATTGACGCGAATTCATTCCAGCATAAACCCTATCTCGACGCACAAGTCGAACAGCGCGGCTACAAGCTTTCGGTCGTGGGCTACACAGTGCTTTTCCCGATGGGCGTCTATTCCCACAAAATCAAAGACTTGAAAGAGCTTCGTGATGGTGCTGTTGTCGGCGTTCCCAACGACCCGTCAAATGGCGGCCGCGCCTTGCGGCTTTTGAACGATATGGGGTTTATCAAGCTCAAAGACCCGAACAATGTTCTTGCCTCCAAACTTGATATTGTCGAAAATCCCAAAAATCTCGAAATTCGCGAGCTTGATGCCGGTATGCTTGGTCGCGCCATTGATGATTTCGACATTGCGATTGTCAATACCAACTGGGCTTTGACCACTGGCCTCAAACCCGAAAAAGATGCGATTGCATGGGAAAAGTCTGAGAACAACCCCTATAACAATATTATTGTCGTACGCACCGCCGATAAAGACGAGCCATGGGTGAAAAAACTCGTTGCTGCCTATCATTCGGAACCGGTTCGCGCAAAAATCAAGGAAGTGTTTGGCGTAACTGCCCAGCCATTATGGTAAATTCTAAAATGGGTTCAGCATCCGAACCAATCATATCACTTAAAAATATCAGCCGCCGTTTTTCCCAAACGGCGGCCGTTGACCATTTGTCACTCGATATTGAAAAAGGCGAAATTCTTGGAATTATCGGGCGCAGCGGCGCCGGTAAATCCACGCTTATTCGCTGTCTCAATGGTCTTGAACGTGTTGATGAAGGACAAATCTTCTTTGAAGGCCATGACGTTTCGCATTTGAGCGAAAGCGAATGGGCACCCTATCGTCAACGCATCAGCATGATTTTCCAGCATTTCAACCTGTTGTCATCGAAACGTGTGATCGACAATATTGCATTGCCATTAAAGCTTGCTGGTGTGCCGAAAGAAAAACGCCGTGAACGGGCTATGGAACTTATCGAACTTGTGAGCCTCAAAGGCAAAGAACAACATTTTCCGGCCGAGCTTTCCGGCGGGCAAAAACAGCGCGTCGGCATTGCCAGAGCATTGGCGGCAAATCCGAAAGTGCTCCTATCCGATGAGGCAACGTCTGCACTCGATCCGGAAACAACCCAATCCATCCTTGAATTAATTGCCGATATTAATAAAAGGCTCAACCTCACCGTTGTTCTGATTACCCACGAAATGGAAGTTGTAAGCTCCATTGCCAACAGGGTTGTTGTGCTTAACAAGGGAAAAATTGTCGAAGAAGGTCGGGTAAGAGATATTTTTGCCTCTCCGCAAGATGATACTACCATTGCGATGTTGCGCATTGTGACACCGCAATTACCGGCCGAATTTGCCAAAAGGTTGAAGCCCGAAGGAGATGAAGCCGTTATCGAGCTCAACATTGCCGGTGACGTGGCAAGAGAGCCATTCCTGCACCTCATCGAATATGAAAGCGGACTGATTCCGCGTATTCTTCACGGCGGCATTGATACGATTCAGGGTGAACCGGTTGGCCGTTTCTTTTTAGGCCTTCCGGCAAAAGACAAAGACAAACTTGACAAGGCGGTTTCCTGGCTTATCAAACACGGTCGCTATTGCGAGGTTCTCGGTTATGTATGATGTCCTTTCAAAAGAATTGCCAAAAGCAATTATAGACACCATCATCATGACGGTGAGTTCTTCGCTTATGGCGCTCATTCTGGGGCTGCCGATCGGCCTTATCCTTTATATGACCGCCAAAGGAAGCCTGTTTCCCAAAGAAAATCTCAACAGGTTACTGAGCTTCCTCGTCAATTGTGTGCGCGCCATTCCGTTTATCATTTTCGCTTTCTATCTTCTTCCCGTAACGCGCATTGTTGTTGGAACCGGTGTTGGCATCAGATCTGTTATTTTTGTGCTGATATTATCGGCGACACCGCTTTATGCGCGTTTGGCAGAACTGTCATTTCGTGGAGTTGATAAAGGACTTGTCGAAGCTATCCGCTCGATGGGCGCTTCACGGATGCAAATTGTTACCAATGTCATTGTACCGGAATCATTTTCAAGTCTGGTGACCGGCTTTACTGTGATGGTTATTTCAATTATTAGTGCAACATCGCTTGCCGGTTTTCTGGGGGGTGGCGGTCTTGGTGACATGGCTATCCGCTATGGCTACCAACGCTACAATCCGGAGATTATGAACATTGTTATCGGTGTTCTGATTATCATGAATCTGGTTGTGCAATCCTGTGGCGACCGGTTGGCGCGCAAGCTTGACCACTCGAAACGTTAGCCATTTCACTTGAAACGGGGGAAATAATGATGAAAGATAATAATAGACCGAAGACAAATTTTGTGTCTATCGTGCCGATTGCCACTTTAATTGCCGCTTCCATGCTGCTTTCCGGCTGTGGTGGACGCGACGCCCATCCGGTCGCTTTGACCAATCCGAACGACAGTGTCATGGATTGTGCGGGCATTTCACGAGAATTCCAAGCCAATGAACGCCAGATTCAGGCAGTCATCCATGAGCGCACAAATGCACAAGGAAAGAATGTTGCATTGGGGGCAGCCGGTATTTTCTTCTTTCCTGCGTGGTTTTTTATGGATCCGAAATCGCCGGAAAGAGTGGAAATTGATGCCTTGCGCAATCGTAACGGAGTGTTACAGGAAATCGCACGCACCAAAAACTGTGCTCCTATGCAATCGCAATTGACGGAAGCCTATAAACAGCTAGACAGCCAAAAAGCGGCTAAGCCCCAAAAGAAATAAACAGAAAAAAATTGATTATAATAAAAGGCCGGTTAAACCGGCTTTTTATTTTTATTGCGTTCTTGTTTATTCATGATTGCTTGCTGTCGGAATGCAATAAAACGGGCAAAAAAACAAACGCCGACTTTATAAATAGAAATTCGGTTTTCCTGAAACGATGTCCGTTTTCATCATGGCCTAAAAACTTTCGGGTGTGCACACAAGCGCCGGAGACGCACTTAAGCGTTTGCCTATCCGCCTTTCCCGGCTTCTTTGGTGTTTATCCCGATTGTTGCCTGAAAATCTTTGACAGAAAAGGCTTTCATTAACGGAGACCCTCACAAGCGCTGATAAACAAGACAAATGCCTTTCGGCACAAAACCGGAAGTCACCCTTTCCCTGTGATAATTGAGTGCAAGGCTTTGTTCGATCATGAAAAGCCTTGGCGGATAAATTTTTTGGCCGTTTTCAAAACAGGCAAATTTCTTCTTTTAAAACACAATCATTCTTCGTTCAGCAAAGAGAGCATCTTGCAAACTTCCTCGCCTGCCCTCTTTGCCTCTCGACGTTTGATAGCATTTGCGCAATTTCAATGGCGTTTGCGCAATGCTTCTGCAAGAGCCGAACCGAAACTGCCCTCTTGAGAAACCGGCTTTTTATTTTTCATATTATGCAAATGATTACGTTGCGAATTTTCCGGTGAAGCGGCTTTTGCGCGACTATCCGGATTATCGGAATGTTTTTTCATGCTTAGCGAGATGCGTTTGCGTGCTGGATCAACATCAAGCACTGTCACAGAAACAATATCTCCGGCTTTCACCACTTTATGCGGATCACTCACATAAGTATCGGCAAGTTGCGAAATATGGACAAGTCCATCCTGATGCACGCCTATATCGACAAATGCCCCAAAATTGGCGACATTGGTCACAGTTCCTTCAAGCTTCATCCCCGGTTTGAGGTCCGAAATCTCGTCGACACCTTCGGCAAATGTTGCTGTTTTGAATTCCGGCCGCGGGTCACGTCCGGGTTTTTCCAATTCGCTCAAAATATCTTTAACAGTCGGCAGGCCGAACCGCTCGTCAATAAATGTTTTCGGGTCAAGTTTTTTCAAAGCTGCACTATCGCCCATCAAGGAACGCAAGTCACGGCCACATGCAGCAACAATCTTGCGTGCAACACTATAGGCTTCCGGATGCACTGCCGAAGCATCAAGCGGTTCGTCGCCATTGCGGATACGCAAAAAGCCTGCGCATTGCTCGAATGTTTTTGCACCGAGCCGTGGTACCGACTTCAACCCGTTACGATTTTTGAATGGGCCATTTTCATCACGATAAGCAACAATTGCATCGGCCAATGATGCCCCCACCCCCGAAACACGGGCAAGCAGAGATGGCGAAGCGGTGTTAAGGTCAACGCCAACGGCATTCACCGCATCTTCAACAACACCGTCTAAAGCCCTCATCAGCTCGAACTGGTCGACATCATGCTGATATTGCCCGACGCCGATAGATTTCGGTTCGATTTTAACCAATTCGGCAAGCGGATCCTGCAAACGCCGTGCAATCGACACGGCCCCGCGCAATGACACATCAAGATCGGGAAATTCGTTTGCGGCAAGCTCGGACGCCGAATAGACTGAAGCACCGGCTTCCGAAACAATAACCTTTGTCGGCCGCGGCGCTGGTATATGCTTCAACAAATCGCCAACAAGCTTTTCTGTCTCGCGGCTTGCTGTGCCGTTGCCGATGGCGATGAGATCAACCTGATGTTTTTTAATGAGAGCGGCAAGCACCGCCTCTGCACCACGAACATCATTTTTGGGCGGGAATGGATAGATGGTTGCGGTTTCCTTGAGTTTTCCGGTTTTATCGACCACTGCAACCTTGACACCGGTGCGGATACCCGGATCAAGCCCCATTGTTGCTCTTTCACCCGCCGGTGCAGCCAATAAAAGTGCTTTGAGATTACGGGCAAAAACAGAAATTGCTTCTTCATCGGCTCGTTCATGCAAATCGCGCATGAGATCAAGCGAAAGATGTAAAGATAGCTTTACCCGCCATGCCCATAAAGCGACACTTACAAGAAAAATATCTCCGGGAAGCTGATCGCCGATTTGATAGGCCTGTTTGATCAGCTTTATGACCGGTTTTTCGCCATTTGGAATATCCTCGTCGACTTCAATATCGACATTCAGGATTTCTTCGTTACGCCCACGAAACATTGCCAATGCGCGATGGCTCGGCACAGTCGACCATTTTTCACTATGCTCAAAATAATCGGAAAATTTCGCGCCTTCCTGCTCTTTACCGGCAACAACCTTGGCATGGATAAAGGCATGTGATTGCATATAGTGACGTAAATTTCCGACCAGTTCGGCATTTTCCGCCATGGTTTCCGAAATAATATCGCGGGCACCGTCAAGAGCAGCTTTGACATCGGCAATTTTGTCATTGATATAATCTTTTGCAAGAAGCTCCGGCTCATCCTTGCGGTTTTTCAGAATTTCTTCGGCAAGCGGCAATAAGCCGTTTTCTTTGGCAATTTCGGCACGGGTGCGCCGTTTCGGCTTGAACGGGAGATAAAGGTCTTCCAATTCGGCCTTCGAGCTTGCTTTTCTTAAAGATTCTTCCAGTTCCGGAGTAAGCTTGTTCTGTTCGCGAATTGCTTGAATAATCGCTTCGCGACGTGCTTCCATTTCACGAAGATAAATGAGCCGTTCCGACAACAGGCGCAATTGTCCGTCATCAAGGCCGCCGGTTACTTCCTTGCGATAGCGGGCAATGAAGGGAATGGTTGCCCCCTCGTCAATGAGGCCGATAGCAGCAGCAACCTGTGATTGACTTGCCTTGATGTCGCCAGCAATTGTTTGGCAGATTGATTGCGCAATTGTCGTCATTCTCTTTACCAGATTCGTTCAATTTTAAGGAGAGATTACGGATCGCGAACCAGAACGCAACCGTAATTCTTCCCCCTCATAAAAATTAATCAAGCCCTTTTTAATCTGGCTCATTCACCTTATGTTTAAATTTGCAGCCAAAATGAAAGGGGCTTTTCATGACAACACTTTTTGACCCGATCAAGGCAGGAGACCTTGTTCTAAAAAACCGCATTGCCATGGCGCCGTTGACTCGCGCTCGCTCGCCCAATGCAACACCCAATGATTTGAACGTTGTCTATTATCGCCAACGTTCGACCGCCGGCCTTATTGTTTCTGAAGGTACGGCCATTTCACAACAGGGACAAGGCAATATCGACGTTCCGGGACTTTACGAAAAAGCCCAGCTTGCCGGTTGGAAAAAAGTAACCGATGCCGTTCATGAAGCAGGTGGCAAAATTGTCGCCCAGCTTTGGCACACGGGACGTATTTCCCACAGTTCACTGCAACCTGGAGGCAAACCGCCTGTCGCCCCTTCTGCCCTTCAGGCAAAAGCCCGAACCTATATCAAAGACAAGGATGGTCAGGGCGAATTTGTTCAAACATCGACACCACGTGCATTGGACGCATCCGAAATTCCCGGCATTATCGACGATTATCGCAAAGCCGCACGCAATGCTGTAGACATTGCCGGTTTTGACGGCGTGGAAATTCACTCGGCCAATGGCTATTTGCTCGATCAGTTCTTGCGCTCCGACTCCAATCACCGTACCGACGAATTTGGCGGTTCGATTGAGAACCGTTGCCGCTTTCCGCTCCTTGTTGCCGAAGCCGTTGCAAAAGAAATCGGCGGTGGCAGAACCGGTATCCGCATTTCTCCGGTAACCCCTGCCAATGATGCCCATGATCCGGATCCGCAGCCGCTTTTCGATTTTTATGTCGATGCTTTGGCAGCCTATGAGCTTGCTTTCATCCACCTCATTGAAGGCGCCACAGGAGGCGACCGCAATTATACCGAAGCCGATTATGCATTCGACTATAAGCGTTTGAAACACGTCTATCGCGATGCCGGTGGCAATGGTGCATGGATGGTCAATAATGGCTATACCGCCGAAATGGCTGAAAAAGCTGTCGGGTCCGGCTATGCCGATATTGTATCTTTCGGCCGTCCGTTTATTGCCAATCCCGATCTTGTCCGGCGCATCAAAGAGCATGCTCCATGGAACGAGGTTGACCAGACAACACTCTATGGCGGCAATGAAAAAGGCTATACCGATTACCCGACTTTGGGATAACCGGTTCGAGTGTTTAAATAAAAACCACCTGCGCAAAGCAGGTGGTTTTTTATCCAGAAAAATTCCGTTTTTGGCTTTCAGGCAGAAATATCGATAATGCCTGCTTCACCGCTTTCGGAGCCGAATGCCAGCCGATAGCCTTTATCATCCCAGGTCATGGTTGAAATGGCACTTTTTCCGGGACGGCGCAAAAGCACTTCCTTTGCATCGGCAAAGCGGATGAACAAAATCATACCGTCATTAAAACCGGCAGCAACAATGTCTTCTTCCGGATGGCAGCACACACATGTGACCATGGCATCGGCACGGGTGCCGAGTTCAAGGGGTGCTTTTCCCATCGGGCCGTCTTTCGCCTGAAACGGCCAGACAATGGCAGCCGGAGCGCCGGAAGTGGCAAGCCATTTGCCTTTGGCACTCCATGACCAGCTTTTAACCTTTGCCGGATAGCCGCTCATGCGCAAATGCTGTTCGTCACTCAACCGCCAGCCATGCAAGGCATTTTCCTGCATCGACGAAATGACATAACGTCCATCGGGCGAAAATGTAACGGCAAAATGTGCGCCTTTCCATGTAAGGTCGGTAGGCTTTGTGTCGGCACCAAGCCAATGCAATGTCACACCATTATATCGTGCCACCGCAAATCTTAGACCTTTTGGTGCAAAAGCAAGATCTTCCACACTGCGCTCGTGATCGAACTCCTGAAGCCCTTTGCCGCCATCAGCCCATGCTGTGCGTGAAAAAGCAAAGGCGTAAGAATTGTCGGGACCGGCTGCAACCGATGTGATCCACTTTTTTTCATGGCGGGCAAGTTCTCGACATTGAAGAGCACTTGACGTGCGGCAAATCCGGCCATCTTCACCGCCGGTAATCACCGATTTCTTATCTCGGCTTAAAGCAACAGAGGCAATCCCTTGATGCGCCTCGACCACTTTTTGTTTTTCGCCAAGCAGGGTGATTTCACCATTTGCTGTCACAAAGACCGGCTGGTCATCTAAAAATCCCGCAAACAGGCAATAGCTGTCGAGGTCACAATGTGCAATTGTCGGCATAGATTCCTCTCAAAAATCAGGCACAATTCTCGAAACCGGCTTTGAGCTTTTCGGCATCAAGTTTGCGGCCGATAAAGACCAGACGGCTTTCATGCTTTTCGCCTTCTTTCCAGGGTCTCTGGCTGTCGCCTTCCAAAATCATATGGACACCTTGCACAACATAACGGTCTTTATCGCCTTTGAAAGCGATAATGCCTTTAAGTCTTAAAATATCAGGCCCCTGTGTTTGGGTAATCTGCTGGATCCACGGGAAAAACTTGGCCGGATCAAGCTCGCCTGCGCGTAAGGAGACCGATTTCACCGTTACATCATGAAGGGCTGCCCCATGGACATGTTCATCCCCGTCATGGTGGTGATGTTCGTGGTCGTGGTCATGATGATGGTGGTGATGATGATCATGGTCGTGGTCGCATTCCGGCCCGCAAACATGCTCTTCCTCTTCCTCGTCATGATCAAGGAAATGCGGGTCATTTTCAAGCGCACGGCTCAAATCGAACGCACCGCGATCAAGCACTTCGTTCAAATCGACATTGGAGCGTTGGGTGCGAAAGATAACAGCAGAAGGATTGATTGCGCGTATCGTTGCTTCGACATCGGCAAGTTCCTGCGGGGTGACGAGATCGGTTTTGTTCAAAAGCACCACATCGGCAAAAGCAATCTGGTCTTCTGCTTCGCGGCTGTCTCTCAACTCTAACGGCAAATGTTTTGCGTCGACGAGTGCCACAACAGCATCAAGCTGCGATTTTGCCCTGACATCATCATCCATGAAAAATGTCTGTGCAACCGGAACCGGATCGGCAAGACCGGTTGTTTCGATAATGATACCATCAAACCGGCCGGGACGGCGCATCAAACCATCGACAACACGGACAAGGTCGCCGCGCACTGTGCAGCAGATACAACCATTATTCATCTCGTAAATTTCTTCGTCGGATTCGACAATCAGATCATTATCAATGCCGATCTCGCCGAATTCATTGACAATAACAGCGTAATGCTTGCCGTGATTTTCTGTCAAAATCCGGTTGAGAAGCGTGGTCTTTCCTGCCCCCAGATAGCCGGTCAATACAGTTACCGGAATTTTGCGGGGTGTGTTTTCAGTCTCGCTCATAGCATGACCTTTCAAATGACGGGAATTTTTACTGTTGTCGATATAAGCAATGTCGCTAACAATTTCTAGCTTTGGAAAGAAGGCTTTCTAGGAAAGTTCGTCAATATCAAAAGCAAACATATCCTCAACAAGGCCGCGAAAACCTTCGATTGCGTGATCGAATATCGCTTTCCCTGCCTCTCTATTTGCGGCAAGTGCATTTCCTGCAGCACCCGATCTATTGATATCCGCCATTTTCCAACCGAATGGAAATGGCCCGTAAGCCCGCAGATATTTGAATTTTTCTTGAAGTTCTTTTTGCCAATTGGAAAAATTTTGTGCTTTTTCCATATTGACCGTTTCGGGCGCAAGATAAAGCATAAGCGAGGTTTCGATAAAGCCTGCATGAATATCAAGGGCTTTTTCCTCGACCGTCATCAAACCTTCAGGAAGACCGAAGCGTCCCCAACTGGTGGCTACAGCGAGCATTTTGAAACGACAACGCAATTCGGTGATGACAATATTCATCAATGGCGAATTGCCACCATGAGCATTGAGAACGAGAATTTTTTTTATTCCCTTTTTATAACAATCGGCACCAATCGAAATCCAACGTTCAATTGCTTGTGAATATCCTAATGTTTTTGTAATCGGCCGATCTTTATGTTCAATCGAATAGCCGATAGATTCAACCCCTAGTGGTTCCAGACGTTTCGGGGTGGATGGAAACAGGAATGCAAGACGTTCGGCAAAAGCCCCGGCAATTACTGCATCTGTCGTCGGCGGCAAATGAGGCCCATGATATTCATGGGCTCCCAAAGGCAAAATTGCTATTATTTGATCTATTTTATTCACTGTTTTAATCCTTATCATATTATTTTTTATTTGGTTAGACACAGATTTTGTTATCTTTACATGTTATAGATAAAATCGCCATTTTGTTAAAATCGACGAATCAGGTTGATATACTAGATGAGCGAATGCTATTTCTTCTAAAAACGTCTTCGGGGAGACACAGATATAATGCTAGACAAAACTCAAATACCAGCGTTGGACATCTTTCAATCAACAGCCAGAATGATGAAGACCTTATTAGCTCGTCGTCTTTATGAATTCGGCTTATATGTCGGTCAAGATAGAATAATTTTGTTGTTGGCAACGAAAGACGGGCAATCACCTGGTAGTCTGGCTAAACGCTTGGGGGTAAAACCTCCCACAGTAACAAAAACAATAGCGCGTCTTCAGGAACAGGGGTTCGTTACCAAGCGCGGATCACACAAAGACCAGCGCCAACTTCATGTTTTTCTCACGAAAGACGGCCATAAAATTGTTGACCTCATCGAACGGGCGATTGAAGAGACCGAGCGGGAAGTGACAGGCGGTCTTGATGAACAAGAGCAATTTACTCTGCTGACACTCATGGACAGAATCCATAAAAATCTTGAGCAGCAGCAATCGCTTTTAACCGACATATATACCGATGAACATGCGAGCATTATTTAAGAGCCGGCTTAGCACTGAGAAATAATTGTAGAATTTAAGTAATTACTGAGATGTGGAAAACCAAAATTTTTCACATCTTTTAAATCGCCTATAAAATGGAGAGGCAAATTTGTAAGAAAAACCCCATTTTTCCTCGCTCTAATTAATTGTGCATTGAACAAAGCTGTTTAAAACGCCTATAGTTTCCTTTAAAATAGACGTTTATCAATCACTCGGGAAGCTGACGACTTTTCTCGAACCAATCGAGGAAATTCCCGTTCTTCCGATTTGACGGTTCAAACGCTAAAATTTAATTCATTTTCGAGGAATAATGAGCATTGGCGCAAAAAATTAAACTTTCCACGATTGCTGATGCGTTAAATGTTTCGACAGCCACAGTTTCGTTGGCACTGCGTGACAGCCCGCTGGTAGCAGATGATACACGTGAAAAAATCA